>JBIKZR010000272.1:0-3526 GCA_044354635.1 Crocinitomicaceae bacterium
AAATCGCTTTTCCCTGAACTTCCCCAAATTGCTGCCGAATTTTCTCAGAAGCTTCTTTCAGATTGATATGGGTTAATCCAATGAGCTGGATTTCCTTTGGATTTTTATTTTGAAAATCCGTAAAATAGTCCTGAGGAACATCCAATTCTTCTTTGGTAAAAATTTCTCTTCGGATTAATTCCAAGAAACAACGGGTGGTTGCTTCCACATCGGCAGTGGCATTGTGTGCTTCAGAAAAAGGTTTATTAAAGAGGTAACTATGTAATTCGGTTAAAGTAGGCAATTTGAATTTTCCGCCGCGACCACCCGGCAATTGCAAAAGGGATGCGGTGATTTCGGTACAAGTATCTAAAACGGGCTTATTTGCCATTTGTGATTCAATTCCTAAACGATGGAATTCACAACCCATAATATTGATGTCGAAACCAAGATTTTGACCAACAATAAATGTTGCTTTATCTATAGCTATATTGAATTTGGCTAATACATTGGCTAATGACGTTCCATTGGCTTGAGCTAATTCGGTTGAAA
This sequence comes from Crocinitomicaceae bacterium, assembly GCA_044354635.1. Classification (GTDB taxonomy): domain Bacteria; phylum Bacteroidota; class Bacteroidia; order Flavobacteriales_D; family Crocinitomicaceae; genus M0103. The sequence continues at coordinate 532 of JBIKZR010000272.1, forward strand.
TACCATGAATTCTCTCGGCATCATAGGGAATATTATATCCTTCAGGCTGGATTAAATAATCTTGATGCTCGATAAGTTTACCCATTTCGTCGTGCAATTGCCAAGCAATTTGAACACAACGCGGCCAATTTCCGATATCGGTGATTGGTGCGTCCCAACGTTTTGGCAATCCAGTAGTTTCGGTATCGAAGATTAAATACATTAGGAATTTAGTTTTAGATTTTAAATTTTAGATTGAATTGAATTATCGATGTCGTTCTAAAATCGTGAACCTTATAGTTTTTTCAAAAATACATTTTGTAATAGAAACTATCAATTTTAGTTATTAACAAAAAACCACTCAAAAAATTGAAAAATCAATTTTCTGAATGGTCTTATTTAAAAGTGTATTTAGAAAAATCTAAATAGAAATTTTATCTAAAGTTGATAATTAATATCCGCCTCTGTTTCCACCACGGTCATTTCCACCACGGCTGTTTCCTCCACCATAACCTCCGCGTGATTCTCCACCACGGCTGTTGTTGTTGAAGCTTCTTCTTTCACCTTCTGGCTTTGGTTCCGATTTGTTTACTACAATAGCACGACCTTGAACAGTAGCACCGTTCAATTCATCGATTGCTTTTTGAGCATCCTCATCACTTGACATTTCAACAAAACCAAATCCTTTACTTCTTCCAGTAAATTTATCAGTAATAATTTTAACAGAATCAACTGTTCCATAAGCCTCGAAAGACTCTCTTAAATCTGCTTCCTCAATACTGAACGGAAGGCTTCCAACAAAAATATTCATATGTACTTATTTATAATATTACACAAATGTAGTCTAATTTTAACGGAAACCACCATCATGCAAGTTATTTATGATATTATTATGTAAATATTTAATTTATATTCAAATATAACCTACTGATTATTAATATTAAAAAGAGAATTAGTATGTTTCAAAAAAAGATGTATCTTTGCACCCTTAATTAATCGAGGTCGTGTACCTCAAAATTTAATCATACGATTATGTCTGTAAAAATTAGATTACAAAGACACGGTAAAAAAGGAAAACCTTTTTACTGGGTTGTAGCGGCAGATGCTCGCTCAAAAAGAGATGGTAAATACCTAGAAAAAATTGGTACTTACAATCCAAACACCAATCCTGCAACTATCGAATTAAACATTGATAGCGCAGTACAATGGTTGCACAATGGTGCTCAACCAACTGATACAGCAAAAGCAATTCTTTCTTACAAAGGAGCTTTATTGAAACACCACCTTGATGGCGGCGTTCGAAAAGGCGCTTTAACTCAAGAACAAGCCGATGCAAAATTAGCTACTTGGTTAGAAGCAAAAGCTGGAAAAGTAGATTCGAAAAAAGAAGGTCTATCTAAAGCTGAATCAGCTGTAAAAGCAAAAGCTTTGAAAGCTGAAAAAGAAGCAAATGCCAAACGTATTGCTGCCGCTGCTCAAGCAGATGCAGATGCAATTGCTGCTGCTACGCAAACTGAAGAAGTTGCTGTTGAAGAAGAAGCTCCTGCTGCTGAAGTAGAAGTTGCTGATGAAGCTCCAGCCGCTGAAGAAGCTGCTCCTGTTGCTGAAGTAGAAGTTGCTGTTGAAGAAGAAGTTCCTGCTGCTGAAGTAGAAGTTGCTGAAGAAACTCCTGTTGAAGTAGTAGAAGAAACTGTTGCTGAAGCTACAGAAGAAACTGCTGCTGCAGAAGAAACTGAAGAAACACCTGAGGCTTAATTCAAAAGCGATTCATGCGTAAAGAAGATTGTTTCTATTTAGGTAAAATCGCGAAAAAATTTAGTTTCAAAGGCGAAGTCCTAGCCTATTTAGACACGGACGAGCCAGAATTATATGAAAACTTGGAATCAGTGTTTGTTGAATGCAACAAACACTTGGTTCCATTTTTTATTGAAAACAGTTCGCTGCATAAAAATGATTTTCTTCGAATTCGTTTTGAAGATGTCAATTCCGAGGAAGAAGCCGATGCTATTATTGGCAATTCTATTTATCTTCCCTTAAAAATGTTGCCAAAACTTAGCGGCAATAAATTTTATTTTCATGAAGTAATTGGATTTGAAGTCGAAGACAAACGCCTTGGAATTGTTGGAAAAATTATGTCCATAAACGACACAACTGCGCAACCGCTTTTTGAAGTTTTGAATGGCGAAGTAGAAATTCTTATTCCAATGATTGATCATTTTCTGATTCAAATTGACCGCGAAAACAAAAAAGTCATCATGGATTTGCCTGAAGGATTAATTGAAATGTATCTTTAAAATTGGTTATTCGGTTATTTGTTTAATCGGTTAATCGAGAAATTCAGAAAATAGCAATGTCAGCATTCCAATTCAAACAATTTTCCGTTTTACAAGACCGAAGCGCAATGAAAATTGGCGCCGACGGCGTCCTTTTGGGAGCTTGGACTCCAATAGAAAATAATCCTAAATCTATTTTAGATATTGGAACCGGCACAGGAATTATTGCATTAATGCTAGCGCAAAGAAGTAATGCAAAACAAATTGACGCCTTAGAAATTGACGAAAACGCCTACGAACAAGCGACCGATAATTTTGAAAACAGCCCTTGGAATGACCGTTTGTTTTGTTTTCATGCTGCTTTAGATGAATTTATTGAGGAACCTGAAGATGAATACGACCTCATCATTTCCAATCCCCCATTTTATTCTGAAGATTTCCGTTCGGAAAATGAACAACGAGATATAGCGAGATTTCAAGAAGCCATGCCTTTTGAAGATTTGATTGAAGCTGCCGATTTATTGTTGTCTGAAAACGGTATTTTTTCGGTTATTATTCCATTCAAAGAAGAAGAACGTTTTATTGAACTGTGCGCCGAAGTCGAACTTTATCCTGTAAAAGTAACTCGTGTTAAAGGTTCTTATAAAACCCCAATTGTGAGAAGTTTATTGGCTTTTAAAAGATATGAATTGGCCGTTTTGGTTGCCGATGAATTGGTAATAGAAATCAACCGTCATGAATAT
>JBIKZR010000025.1:0-10871 GCA_044354635.1 Crocinitomicaceae bacterium
ATTTCCTTCTAGTTTTAGTGTTACTTCAAAATCTTCTTTGGTCTTGTTCAATAAATTTATCTCATAAATATTACTCACAGTTCCGTCGTTTGTTATTTGATACGTTGTTCCGCGTTGCCGCATGATGTACGTTTCAAAATCATTTCGTGTTGCCAATAAAACAGATAAAACGCCCAACATTCCTGTTAATAAAAAAGTATATGATTTCACACGCCTTGTCCATTGGAAAGGTGTTCTATTTTTTATGCCATTTTCAGAGACGAGTCGCACTAATCCTTTCTCTAGTCCTACAGATTCCATAATGTGATCGCATTCGTCTATGCAAGCTGTGCAGTTGATACATTCTAGTTGTGTTCCATTTCGAATATCAATTCCTGTTGGACAAACATGCACGCATTGGTGGCAATCGATACAATCGCCTTTTCCCGCAGCAGTGCGGTCTTCTCCTTTTTTAAATTTCGCTCGCGTTTCTCCGCGTTTATGGTCGTATGCAACAACCATAGAATTTGGATCTAGTAGAACGCCTTGCAATCTTCCATATGGACAAATAGTAGTACAAACCTGTTCGCGTAAACGTGCGAAAACTAAATAAAAAACGGTTGTAAATAGTACAATTGAAATTAACCCACCTAAATGCTTCCCAAGAGGATCTGTTTGAATATGAAAAAGGGCATCCGATCCAATGATATACGCTAGAAATGTATTGGCAATCAAGAAAGAAATTAGCCAGAAAATAGCGTGTTTTGCTATTCTTTTGAAGATTTTATCCCTTGTCCATGGTGCTGCATCTAATTTCTTTTGGTAGGTCCAATCTCCTTCAATCCAATATTCGATTCTTCGGAATAGCATTTCCATAAAAATTGTTTGCGGACATACCCAACCACAAAATAATCGGCCATAGATAATCGTAAATAGTATAATGAAAATAACACCTACGATTAGTGTTAGCGCAAACAAAAACATATCCTGTGGCCAAAATACCACGCCAAAAAAGATGAATTTTCGTTCTATTAAATTGAATAAAAGTATTTGGTGTCCACCAATTTTAATATGTGGTGCAGCAAATAAAAATACAAGTAGGAAATAGCTAACTATTTTTCGTTTGTTATACAAAGGTCCTTTGGGCTTTTTAGCAAATACCCATACGCGCTTGCCTTTTTCATTAACGGTAGCGATTCTGTCTCTAAAAGTTTCATCTTTTTCGCTCATGAACTAGTTTGTTTTTCCTCTGAATACTTTATTAAAATCGCTTGATTTTTTTTAGACCTTGTCGTGCTTTGATGTTCTTAACTATAAATGGTAAAACAATCCTACTGGACTGCTTTACCGTCTTTGTCATACGCTATTCCTTGTGGTTCTCTTCCTTCTGCATCTGGCAACGAAAGCACGTAGGAGGAAACTTGCTGCAATTGTATTGGATTTAATTTGGATGCATGTTCAGGCATTCCATTCGCCGCGCCATATTTAATTTTTTTGAATAAAATTTTCACATCAGGGCCATAAATCCAGTGGTTGTCTGTTAGATTAGGACCTATGTTTCCTTCCCCTTTTGGATTATGACACAGTACACAATTTGTTTCAAAAAGTGTTTTTCCGGAAGATAAATCTTTTGCATCCATTAATTGAGTGGCATTTGTTTCATCCACATTCATAGCCATTTTATTTAAATAGGCATTAATTTCTATTTTCGATTGCGCAATTTCTTTATCGTATTCTTTAATTTGTAGATCTGCAGTTTTTAGAACATGGTAATTAAATAAATAGACAACCGCAAAAACGATAGTAGCATAGAATCCCCAAACCCACCATGGTGGCAAATTATTGTCTAATTCTTGAATACCATCGTAATCGTGGTGCATCAAGATGGTATGTTCCTCTTCAATTGGAACAACATCCGTTAGTATTTTACTAATTTTACCGGATGCACTTTTTGCAGTAGCAACTTGAATCGCCTTTGGTTTTTTGACCATTCCAAGAAAATCTTTGAACATACGGCGCAAATACAATAACACACCGAGCAAGACAAAATTTATCGTTACCATCAGGTAGATGTCGCTGCTTTCTACCAAGAGCCAAGGCATGTCTTTTTCTGCTTCACCAGGTTGCATAAATGTTAGTGCGTAGGATGGAGAAGATAAAAATAGAGTTCCAAAGGCAATCAATACCGCAAGAAGTGTTGTGGAATCATTTTGTGATTTTTCAGCCAATTTCTTTTTGAAAAAATCAGATTTTATAAAAGTGGTAACTGTTGTGGATAGTATAACAATTGCAATGAGTAACAGAATAATTGTGAAGGAAAGCCAGTAAAATAAAGTAAGGTTTTCTTTGTAGTTGGGCACAATCTTTTTCTCGGGTAAGTTTCCTTCCACACCAACAGCTGCCGTTGCCGGCGGAACTGCCGCAGTGTAAGTATCAACATATGTTAGTATTGCATTAACTTCTGCATTCGTTACAACTTGCGCTGTCATTGCTGAAGCACTGTAATCTTTAATTGCGTTTGCCATTTGACTTTTACCACCAGCAATGAGCTTCGCAGGATTTTTAACCCACTCATAAAGCATCTCTGCTTCTCCGGCATCCGACCATTTTTTAAGTACGCCTTTTAAAATTGGTCCTGTCGAATTTTTATCTACGATATGGCACGCATTACATTTTGCTTTAAACAATTGTTCTCCATCTTGTGCATGTATTTGTTGCATGCAAAAGAGTAATGCAAAGGCGAACAAACGTTTAGTGAAATATTTTTTCATGATTTTCTTATTTTATAATCATCAGTCGTTAATAGGAGTATGGCCTGCAAGTTTGACATCCACTGTTCCTTCATCCTCAAATGGAATGTCACTTAATTCTGCAACTTGCGATTTTGACATGCGTATTACGCGGAAAATAACAAGTGCAAAGAACAAAACGAAAATTAATAAGGACAGCATTGGGAATATTTCTACGCCATCTATAGTGGTCAAATTATGTTTAATGAATCGTAACATAGCTGTTAGTTATTAGCGGTTGATTTGTCCGCGTTTTGTTTCACTTTAATATCCATTCCAAGTCTTTGCAAATAAGCAATCAAGGCAACAATTTCTTTTTTCTTCAGATTTGCTATTTCTTTTGGAATATTTAAACTTTTCTGCACTTCCTTTGGAAGATTTTTAACGATATCTCTTGCTATTAATTCTGCTTGAATCTTCAAATCTTTTAGTGCAATTTTATCGTATCCTTTTGGATAAGGCACGCCAAGCGTTTGCATCGCACGGATTTTTCTGTCTAAAATGGAGACATCTAAATCATTTGTTTTCATCCAAGTATAAGCAGGCATAATAGAACCTGGTGAAACTTCTTTTGGATTTACCATATGACGGTAATGCCAATAATTACTTCTCAAACCTCCTTCGCGCGCCAAATCTGGACCTGTACGTTTTGAACCCCATTGGAATGGGTGATCGTAAACAAATTCACCTGATTTGGAATATTCACCATAACGCGCTGTTTCAAATCGCAATGGTCGAACCATTTGAGAATGACAATTGTAACAGCCTTCTTTTACATAAAGGTCTCTACCTTCTAATTCCAAAGGAGTATATGGCTTCACACTTGCAATTGTTGGCACATTGCTTTTTACAATTAGCGTTGGAATTATTTCTACTAATCCTCCAATTGCTACCACAACGATTGCTACCACCATGAACCGAATTGGTTTTCTTTCGATTGCTCTGTGCCAATATTCGCCTTTTACTGGCACATATTTTGTTTGTTGTAACATCGGTGCTTCTGCCGCTTCATTCTCAAGGAAATTGCCGGATTTAGCTGTTTTAATTAAGTTGTAGAACATCATAATTGCACCAATAATATACAAAAGACCACCTAGAGAACGCAGTATATAGTATGGTTTCATAGCGTCCACCATTTTAAGGAAATCAGCATTTACCAATGTGCCATCCGGGTTGAAATCTTGCCACATTAAACCTTGCATGAATCCAGCAATATACATTGGAACAGCATACAAAATAATTCCTAAGGTTGCAATCCAGAAATGTTGGTTCGCTAATTTTTTAGAGTACAATTCTACGCGGAACATGCGCGGAAATAACCAGTAAAGCATTCCGAATGTCATCATCCCATTCCAACCTAAACCGCCAACGTGCACGTGCGCAATTGTCCAATCGGTAAAGTGCGAAATCATGTTTACATTTTTCAAGGATAACAAAGGTCCTTCGAAAGTTGCCATACCATAACAGGTTAATGCTACAACCATGAATTTCAACAATACATTATCGCGCACCCTATCCCAGGCACCGCGCATGGTTAAAAGTCCATTTAGCATTCCGCCCCAAGATGGTGCAATCAACATTATTGAAAAAACCACGCCTAAACTTTGCGCCCAATCCGGCAGCGAAGTGTACAATAAATGGTGCGGTCCAGCCCAGATATAAATAAAAATTAATGCCCAAAAGTGAATGATTGACAAACGGTATGAATAAACCGGACGCTGCGCAGCTTTTGGAACGAAGTAATACATTAAACCCAAATATGGAGTGGTTAAAAAGAATGCTACAGCATTGTGGCCATACCACCATTGCACTAATGCATCCTGCACGCCAGCATACCAAGAGTAACTTTTAAAGAAAGAAACAGGTAATTCAAACGAGTTGAAAATGTGTAAAATTGCAACAGTGACAAACGTTGCGATGTAAAACCAGATTGCGACATACAAATGTTTTACGCGTCTAGCAAGAATTGTAGCAAACATGTTCCAGCCCCAAACAACCCAAACTCCTGCAATCAGGATATCTATCCACCATTCCAATTCCGCATATTCTTTGGAAGAAGTAATACCGAAAGGAAGCGTTGCAACTGCACAAACGATTATAAACTGCCAGCCCCAGAAATTAATGTAACTCAATTTATCACTCCACATTCTTGCTTTTAATAAGCGCTGTAAGGAATAATGGACTCCCATAAAGATTCCGTTTCCTACGAATGCGAAAATCACTGCATTCGTATGCAGTGGTCTAATTCTACCGAAAGATAAAAAGCTAAATCCCAGATAATCATTAAAAAATTCTGGAAATGCTAATTGCAAGGCAGCAATTAATCCCACTATCATACCTATTATACCCCAAATTACGGTTGCGTAGGCGAAATACTTTACGATTTTATTGTCGTAACTAAACTTCTGAATTTCCATCTGTTTGTTTGTTTTCTACTTGATTATTTGAATTTTGAGTTGATTCGTCGTCAAAGAGAATGCGCACAGATGGCGTATAGTCGTCGTCAAACTGTCCGGATTTCGTCGCCCAAAAAAAGGAAACTAAAAAAAACAGTGCAATTACTAAACTAACGACGAGCATAATGTAAATCATTCCCATAGTGCAAATGTCATGAGTTTGTCACAAGTAAATTATGATAACGGCAAGGCAAAAAACTGATTTCTATCATGTTTTTTAACATTAAATAACTTTTGAGCTTGGGAGCCTATTTTTTTAAATGGACTAAAAAAGTACTAATAAAAACTACCGTAATGGAACTTATTGGCATCAAGATTGCAGCGATTAAGGGTGTAAGATTTCCAGAAATGGCAAAACTTAAACCAATAATATTGTAAGCAACGGAAAATGCAAGGCATACTTTCAATACGGTTTTTGAAAAGTTCGAAAGCAGGAGTAATTTATCGAGTTGCCAGAGTTTTGAGGCCTCAATAATTGCGTCGGAGGATGGTGTAAAACGAAAAACATCTTCTGAAACTGCGATTCCGACATCCGCTATGCCCAAAGCACCAGCATCATTTAAACCATCTCCAACCATCAAAACATGCTTACCTATTTTTTTTAAGCCATCGATATAGTTCAATTTGTCTTTTGGTGTCTGCTCAAATAAAAGCGTACTATTTTTCGGGAAAATCTGTTCCAATAATGCTTTATCTTTATCGCGATCACCAGATAATACGTGCAGCTTGTACTTGGGTAAATTACGCAGTAAAACGGCTATTCCGTCGCGTAATTCAGAAGTAAAAACAAACCTTCCTTTGGTAATATCTGCTCCATTTTGGATAAAAATAAACGTTGAAGTTTCATTTGCATCCAATCTTTTTTGATGCGTAAATTCTGCATTTCCAATTCGAATGGCGGACGAATTAATAGTGCCAGAAATCCCTTTACCGCTTAGTTCAGAGAATGCATAAATGGGAAAGCTCGCAACAGTTTTCTTGGAACGTAAATACTGCACAATAGCACGTGAAAGTGGATGCGTGGAGGAATTTGCTAAGCAATATAACGCTTCAAATTGCGACTGAGTTAAATTATCACCAATATATTCTGCATGCTGCGTGGCGCCAGTTGTAAGAGTCCCAGTTTTATCAAATACAATATCTGTAACACTATTTAGTTGTTCGATTACGGCAGTGTTTTTTAAGTATAGGCCTTTTCTGCCAAGTAATCGCATCACATTTCCAAACGTAAATGGCGCAGATAAGGCAAGCGCGCAAGGACAAGCAACAATTAATATTGCTACGATAATTTGGGTTACGCGGGACACTTCTATAAATGCCCAAGCAATTGCGGAAATGGAAGCAATAATTAAAATAATCGTAAGAAAGTAAATGGAAAGTTTATTTTGGTAAAGGAAACCGGACGCTTTCTTTTTGGTCGTTTTTATATCGTTCCATATTTGCGTTAAATGGCTGCGATTGCTTTCCTTTTCAACTTTTAATTCAATGCGTTGTCCTATCAGTTTACCGCCTGCATAAATAAAATCTCCTTTTTGTTTGTGAATTGGATTGGATTCTCCCGTTACGAAACTGTAGTCAATTTTTGCAGTATCGGATAGTAATGTGCTGTCGCAAGGGATAATCTCTTCGTTTCGAATGACTATTTTATCCTGCTCCTTTAATTCTTCAATTTCTATAATTTCTTCCTTTTCAGCTGTTTCAAATTGCACTAATCGGGTCACAGCGACAGGGAAATAGGAGGTGTAATCTCTTTCGAAGGAAAGCGTTTTATACGTTTTGTTTTGAAACCATTTTCCGATTAATAGAAAAAAGATAAATCCGGCAAAAGAGTCCATGTAGCCTGGTCCATCTCCAATTAGGATGCTAAATGCACTTTGTAAATACAGCGCTATTATTCCGATTGTAATAGGAACATCTAAATTCAAACTTTTTTTAGCGTAAAGCTTTAAATGCGGAAATGAAATATTCACTTGCGGAGTAAAATAATACTGGAATTGAAATCGCAAAAGATAAATAGGAAGTAAAGTTTCGGATTGCTGGGTCATCGGATTTCACCCCTAAATATTCAGGGAAACTCCACAACATTATGCTTCCAAAGGCAAAACCAGCAATGCCAAGTTTGTATAAAAATTGGGTATCAATCTTCTTCTCTGTAGCCGAGCGGTTGCCAAAATTTGGTGCATACCCAATTCTATCGAGGGAGAGTGCTAATTCTGCTAATGTTATTTTTTTTGGATTGAAAATGATTACGGCTTCTCGTTTTGCAAAGTTAACTTGACAGGATAAGACCGCAGGTTCAATTTTAGTTAAATTTTCTAACAGATAAATGCAGGAGGAACAATGTATTTGCGGAAGAAAAAGCGTTACACGCACTGATTTATCGTCTTGAAAATCAATGAATTTCTCTCGAATTGTTTCAACTTCAAGGAATGCATATTTATGTTGGTTACTGAGCGATGGTTTTGCCCCAGCATTGGATTCCATCGTATAAAAATCTCCAAGATTGGTGTCTTTCAGTAATTGGTATACCGCTTTACAGCCATTACAGCAAAAGGATTTTTGATCAAAAAAAATTCCTTTTCCAATCACTTCGTCGCCACAGTGATAACAGGTTTTTTCCATCATATTGTTTGAGAAAACATGCGTTCTAATTTTATGTTCGGCTGAATATCCTGGTCAAAGGCCATGCAGCAATTGCGCACAAATGGAATTCCAGTAGTTGTAATCGTAATAGTTTCGTTTTTTAAAATTAGTAGGCCGTCTTTTTCCATTCCTAAAAGCTGCTTTTTAATTAATTCATGAATAGATTTAAACGGAGAATCTTGTTTGAAAGTTGTCTGAAATTGACACATTAAATCGAGAATATACCCGCGGATTTCGGTGTCTAAATCACTTAAAACGTGACCGCGAAAAACGGGAATTTCACCATTGTTTATACGCAAGATATACCCTTCAACCGTTTTTTCATTTTGGGCAAAACCAAACCAACTATCCGAAATGGCCGACATTCCCAATCCAATCATCAGGTTAGTTACCTGCGTTGTATACCCCATAAAGTTTCGGTGCAATGTTTTGTTTTGAAAGGCAATCGCTAAATCATCGTGTTTTAGAGCAAAATGATCCATGCCAATTTCATGGTAGCCATTTTCTTCCAACATTTTTTTTGCTGTTTCGTATAGCTTTCTTTTTTCCTGACTTTTCGGTAAATCGGTTTCGTCATACCCACGTTGTCCATTTCCTTTGATCCAAGGCACATGCGCATAGCTGTATAGTGCAATTCGATCTGGTTTTAAAAGTAACGTTTGGTATACTGTATTTTCTATAGCAGCGACTGTTTGTTTTGGTAACCCAAAAACCAAATCGTGGCTTATGGATGCGTATCCAACTTCTCTTGCCAAGTCATGTACTTTTTTTACATTTTCAACGGGTTGAATTCTATTTATCGCCTGTTGAACCGTTGGACTGTAATCTTGAATACCTAAACTTAATCGTCGAAAACCGAATGCAAATAACTTACGCAAGTGTTCTTCGGTTGTATTGTTTGGATGTGCTTCGAAACTCAATTCTACCTGTTTAGGATCTATTTTTTTTGTTTTAAAAAGGTGTTCTACCAATTGTACAAGTGCGTCCGCTTCAAAAAATGTTGGCGTTCCACCTCCAAAGTGTAATTCCCGAATCACGGGAGAAAATGGAATTTTTTGTAAGTATAAATCCCATTCCTTAGAAACAGCATTTATGTAGGGTTTTTCAACCTGGTGATTTTTTGTAATGCGTTTATGGCATCCGCAAAAAGTGCATAAACTTTCGCAATAAGGAAGATGGATATAAATACTTACTGCGTTAGAATGGAAATGTGCGGCATTTTTGTTTATTGTATTCAGCCATTGTTCGTCGCTTAAGGAATCATTTTTCCAAAAAGGAACAGTTGGGTAGGAGGTATATCGAGGTCCGGGAACGTTATATTTATCGATTATTTGACTGTCCATTTCAATAATTTTTAGCCACAAATGTAGGCTCGAAAAAAAAAGTAAAAAATGATATTAATCAGCTTTAAAAAGATTACTTAAAAAGTATAACTTTACGTAACAAAAAACAATTAAGACTATGTTGGATAAATCGCACAAACATGTTACTTGTTCAACCTGTGGCGCACGTAAAAATTCCCTTTTTGCAAACAATTGCGAAAACGAAATAACACTCGTTGAGGAACAAAAAACGTGTGCTTACTATAAAAAGAATCAACCACTTTTTATAGAAAGCAGTTTTCCGCGTGGTGTATTTTGTCTGAATCAAGGAAAAGTAAAAATATTTGCACGAGGAGACGAGGGGAAAGAGCAAATTATACACATTGCGAAAGAAGGTGAAATAATCGGTTTTCGTGCAATGTTTAGTGGTGAACCATACAAGGTTTCTGCTTTCACTTTGGAGGAGTGCAACATTTGCTTTATCGGAAAGGAAGATTTTTTAAACATGATTGAAACAAATACAACTTTACGAAACGGTATAATGAAGGAATTATCCAAAGAATTAGGGGATAGGGCAGTTTTTATAACAAACATGGCACAAAAGTCTGTGCGCGAAAGATTGGCTTTTGCTCTTTTGATTTTGGGAGATGTCTATGATAAAGAGGAAATCAATCTAACACGGGAAGATTTAGCGAATTTTGTTGGAACAGCAACAGAAACCCTCATCCGATTATTAAAAGATTTCAAAGAGGAAGGTATCATTGAAATTCATACTCGAAAATTAGAAATCATCAATAAGGATAAACTAATGCATTTGGCGGGCAAATAATTCGAAGACTACCATTTAGCATCTGGATATTTGTTTGGGAGAAACTGCATTTCCGCCAATATATATCCCATAAATTCAGAGTGATTTCCTTCCTTACCCCCAAAAAACTGGTGATTATTTTTCGGAAGTGTTAAATGTGCCATGTAAACTATTTCTTTTATTTTTTGTAGCCAAAGTTGTTGTATCGCGGATAAATCAACTCCAATTTCTAGATTTTTCATTGCTTTGTCGGTTTCATTTTCATAAAAAAATTCTTGGGAGAATTTCCAAAGCGTATCCAAGGCATATTGCGTTTTTTGATTTGCAAGTGTTGTTCCATCGCCCAAACGAATCATCCATTCAGAGCTTCTGCGTAAGTGATAGGTGATTTCTTTTAGTGATTTGGTCGCGATTGCTGCTAAAAAATCATCTTTACTTTTTGTTAATTCTGAGAAAAAATAAAAATGAAACGCATCCGTGAAAAATTGTCGAACGAGAATAAATGCAAAATCTGTATTTGGTTGTTCAACCAATGTGCAATTAAAATATTCATTCTCCGCTCTGCGAAATGCTAAATCATCTCCATCGCTATCTTTCTTAAATTGTCTGGCTGTTTCTTCAAAAATAGATTCTGCAATTCCAATTAAATCCAAGGCTATATTTGTTGTGGCTAGATCTTCCTCTAAAAAAGGGCCTTTACTCGAGTATTCACTTAAACGATGACTCAGAATCAAAGCATTGTCTGCAATTTGCAGGTAGTATTTTTGTTTTTCTTTCATGATTTGTGTTATTATACGATTTTATACTTCGGCCACTAAACAAGCTCGTGCACCACGCGTAAGTAAAGCTCAGGGACAACGTGCTTATTTGGACA
>JBIKZR010000026.1:0-10860 GCA_044354635.1 Crocinitomicaceae bacterium
AAAGAATCCACCACCAGTTGGAGGAGTGAAGTTTTTACTAATGACACGTGCACTTGGATTTCCTGCAAGCATCGCCGTTCTTTCAAATGCAAATACTTTTTGTGTTCCTTGATTGGATGTCATGTAGTAACCATCTGCCCAAATCGAAAATTTCAAATAGTCAGGAAATTGGGACGAGGTAAAAGTATACGTGTAATAAGAACCTGTTGGATCGTTAGTAGTAGAAATTGCGATGTAAATTTTATTTCCGTTAGTTCCAAATTGAGCGATAAACCATCGGTCGGCAAAGCGGTCGTACATCACAATTGGATCGCCACTATTTGGTGTCGCTGGAGTCCATAAACTTCCAACACTTCCAGTTGTAATGGTAGCTCCAGTGTTTTTGTTATAAATTTTATAGGTTGTAGAATTTATAGCTTGGATATAATGGTTTGGTCCCGCAGCTCCAGATGGATCCATCGGACGAAAACCGGAAGCAGTTTGTCCAAGCCAATTTTGAATTGGTGCTTTATTTGTGGTATTTCTCGAACCATCGCTCCATTGAATTATACTGCTGTCGTTTCCGTATGTTAAACCATCTTCTTCTGTATTGTATACAAATTGTTGTGGCGTACGGTGTTTTTTGTCTTTTGATTCCTTCAGTTTTTTAGCATGTGCTTTTTCAATTTTCCGCATGTTAACAGGGTTCTCTGCGTTAATTTCAAGTACTGGCCTAGAAATATGGAAACTTTCGCAAAAGACAACTTCTGAAGGGGAGTTTTCTTGCGAAAAGCCAAAAGAATTGCTTCCAATAATTAATAATAAAGAGAGGAGAGAGGTAATTTTTTTCATAGTTTTCATAGTTTTAGAGCTACTAATTTAATTAAAATATACTCATGCGAACGATTAATCAAAAGTCTTTTTGGGAAATAATCTTTTACAATAGTTATCTTCGTAAAAACAAAAACCATGAAGCTAATTCTTTCTCCCGCAAAATCTATCGACACCATTAAAACTGTGCCACTGAAAGAATTTTCTGTGGCACCATTTTTATCTGAAAGTTCAATGTTAGTTAATAAGCTGCGCAAATTTTCAGTAAAAAAACTGCAAGAAATGATGCATATTTCGACGGATTTGGCGGAATTGAATTATTTACGCTACAAAAATTGGGTATTACCAGAACAACCAACGGATGAAATTATCCCTGCTGTTTTGGCATTTAATGGAGAAGTTTATAAAGGCTTGGACGCGCGTTCGTTGACCGAGGAGCAAAGCCAGAGCATGCAAGAATCAGTTTATATATTGTCCGGTTTATATGGTGTTTTGAAACCGATGGATTTAATTTTTCCATACCGATTGGAAATGGGAACAAAGTGGGATATTTCTTTCAAGCACAAAAATCTTTACGCATACTGGGGAAAGAAGATCGCTGCATATTTAAATAAAAACATGTCCGAAGAGGAAGTGCTTATTAATTTAGCTTCTGCAGAATATTTCAAAGCTGTAGATAAAAAAATATTCAAATCAACTATTATTACACCAGTTTTCAAAGAATTCAAAAATGGGGAATATAAAATCGTGATGATGTACGCAAAACATGCAAGGGGCGCAATGGCTCGGTATTGTATTGTAAATAAAATTCAAGATCCGGAAGAACTAAAATTATATACAGTAGATGGCTATTCTTTCGATAGTAATCAATCTACAGAAAATGAATGGGTATTTGTTCGGTAAGAATTTGAATTAGAAAGCGGTTTGTTCTGTTTAGTCTGCTTGCTGTTTCATGAAATCATCGTTTTTTTCGATAATATCCCACGTGTGATCGGCAAGCAATTTTACCGATGCACAGAACGTAAAATTATTCTTAGATCTTCCCCACTGGCTAGGTCCAATCAACGAAAGTAAATACGCTCCGTTTTCTTTTTGATACAAATGGTATTGGTGGTTTATCAATGGCTCAAACCGCATTTCTGCAGTATAAATAAACTCTGAAATTTGTTTTCTGTCGTTCAGTTTTTTCGCCTGTTCCGCAAGTAATTGCATTTGCTCATAGATTTGACCTAATTGCATATCTGTCTGGTGTTCCATTGCAGATAAGGCGCGACCCTTAATCTTTCCTTGATCTTCTGGTTTAACTAAAGCGCTTCCAGCGTGGTGCGGATACGCTAAAGTTCCTGGATTTTCTGAAATTTTATCCGGATCAATTGGGTTGATGAAATCTTTGTTCATGAAATGCTAAATTACTTTTGTAAGTATATAACTACTGTAGCTGGTAAATTGTTCACATTCACCTTCATTAAGTTTGTTTTTGCCACGGTATTTCTGCTACACGGTAAAAAGACATTGTATCGCTTCGTTCAGCGAAAGTATTGGCCATAAAAAAAGGGATTTACAAGAAATCCCTAACTATGTATTGGTTGAACGAATCGAATTAGTTTTTCACTCTTTCCACGTAAACGCCTGTGCGGGTATCTATTTTGATTACTTCTCCGTTGTCGATGAACAATGGAACTTTAACCTCTGCTCCTGTTGCAATTGTCGCTGGCTTCATAGAATTTGTCGCTGTATCGCCTTTCACGCCAGGTTCAGTGTAGGTAACTTCAGAAATAATGTACATCGGTAATTCCAATACCAACGGCATTTCTTCTTCTGCGTGAAACAAAATATTGCAAACCATTCCTTCTTGCAAGAAAGCAGGTTTGTCAATCATTTTTGCAGCAATGTTAATTTGCTCGAATGTTTCGTTGTTCATGAAAATATAATCGGAACCTTCTTGATACAAGTACTGGTATTCGCGATTTTCTATTCGAACGATTTCAATTTTATGTCCTGCAGAGAAGGTATTATCAATTACTTTTCCGGATTCAATTTGACGCATTTTTGTACGCACAAAAGCAGGACCTTTCCCTGGTTTAACGTGCTGAAATTCGATTATTTGAAACAATTTATCGTTGTGCTTAATGCACACACCGTTCTTTATATCTGCTGTATTTGCCATTTTTATTTATTTAACGCTACAAATATAGCACATTTTACCTTTTGAAAAGTGAATAGGAAACTCGCTTGCGAAACAATCCAAGGAAATGGTCATTTTTTTTATTTTCGATTAAAATTTTTAGTTACTTGTATAAGCAGTTATTTGACCTTTTTATCCATCGAAATTGATTTTTAGTTCAAGTATCCAAGAAGTTTAATTCTTTTCATGAAGTATTTCATTCCGATTTCACCACAATCTTCTTATCTTCGGGTAAATTAATTCAAGTTTATGTCAGAATATTGGAAAGTGCTTACATTGTGGAATAAGGTGAAATTTATAATCAGTATCATTATTGGAATTTTAGGTGTCGTTTTTGCAACTTTGAATTGGAACGATGAGGAAGTTCATTTGTTATTCTTTCAAACTACGATGCCACTTACGCTGTTGATACTCATTTCTGTAGTAGTTGGATATGCCGTGGCTTACCTCTTTAATTTCCAAAATTCCAGAAAAAAGGAAAAAGAATTACACCATCTGGAAGAGCAAAATCAGAAGTTGGTCGCTAAATTGAAGCACTTGGAAGAAAAGGCATAATCCTTTGTTGGATTGCCTTTTAAACGAGTTCTTTTACTGCAGTTTTTGTTCCTATTGTTCGGGTGATGTAATCCTTTTCAAGTTTTGGACTTCTAGCCGGAGAATATTCTCGTCCGTAAAAGATAATCTGCAAATGAAGTTTGTTCCACAAGTCCTTTGGGAAGAGTTTCTTCGCATCTTTTTCCGTTTCCACAACGTTTTTCCCGCTCGTTATTCCCCAGCGTGTTAACAAACGGTGAATGTGCGTGTCTACCGGAAATGCTGGCACACCAAAAGATTGCGCCATCACAACGGAGGCAGTTTTGTGTCCAACGCCAGGTAATTCTTCCAATAATGCCATGTCTGCAGGAACTTCACCAGCGTATTTAGCAATTAAAATTTCAGAAAGCTCAAATATTGCCCGTGATTTTTTTGGAGATAAACCGCAAGGACGAATAATTACTCGAATTTCTTCTACGGATAATTTCACCATATCGAATGGATTATCTGCCAATTTAAACAAAGCGGGCGTAATTCTATTCACGCGTTCATCCGTGCATTGAGCGGAGAGTAATACAGAAATCAATAGCGTATACGAATCGGAATGATCCAAGGGAATTGGTGTTTCCGGGTATAGATTTTCTAATTCGGTCAGAATGTAAAGTGCTTTTTCTTTTTTCGTCATGGTTTATTTAATTCTGAAACCGTTTTTTACAAAACGCAAAAATTCTGAGAACTGAAGCTTGGAGGTAAAGATTCTCCGGAATTCTTGAAAATTAGACGTTTTTAATTCGGATTCTTGTGCTAAGATGTCTTCTGTTCTTTCAAAAGCTGCGTCCTCCGCGCTGGAGTCTTTCATTTCAATTTCTTCAGCTTTGGAAATTTCAGGCGAAGATTCCTTTTCATTATCTTCTATTTCATTTATAAGATCAAATAACTTTTTTTCCTGCTTCGACAAAGCATCTGCGCGTTTAAAATTTTCTTGTGCCTGTTTTTGGAAACCTAATTTCTCCAATAACAAGCCAAGATTATTATGTGCAACGGCATCTTCAGGATCTAATGCAACCGCTTTTTCATAATCTTCAATTGCTGCTTCTGTATTTCCAAAAAAATCTTTTGCATAAGCGCGAGAGGCAAATCGAAACGAATACTCTGGTTGCAAAGTCAAGGCAGTATTCAAATCTTCCATGCAATTTTGCTCGTTTTTCAAATGAAGGTAAGCAACACCGCGGTCGGAATAAATATCCGGATGATTTGGATCTATTTCCAAGGCATCGGTAAACAACGCAATTGCTTCGGTATATTTTCCGATTATCAGTAATTCGTGCCCCTTTTCGTGTGTTTTATTTGCAAACATCCTTATTTTCGCTTTATGATGGATAAAAATACGCACTTTCCGCAATACCGGAAACTTTCCAATGGAAAGACTTTCTATAAAATCGTGGATGAGCGAACGTTTGAAGAAATAGTGCTCATGGGAGAGAAAAGAATGTACTTTAAAACAGTTGCAGATAAATATCCTGAAATGCTTCGTATCAAAGATATGCTAGAATTGGAAGTCCCTTTTTTAATGGCAACGGAAGAGGAATATTCTGCTGTTTCTCCCAAAAAAGATAGGTGAAATATCATCTTCATTTAACATGGATTTTTCCTATTTTTATAAATCCCTCAAATTTTGTGGATAAATCAAAGCACCAAATTTTAAAAGTTTGCTGCACGAATTGTTCAAATGCGTATTTTTAACACATGCTAAAACGAATCATCGGTCTACTATTATTTCTGCCATTGGTTTCTCTCGCGCAAGGATGGCTTCCGATGGGCGGTCGTTCCAATTCTATGGCAAATGCAACTGTCGCGCTTTCTGATGCTTGGGCTTTTCACCATAATCCTGGTGCTTTGTCGGAAGTTAAACAACAAACGTTTGGCGTTTCGTATGAAAATCGCTTTTTACTAAAAGAATTGCAGTCGCAAGGTTTTGTGTATGTTCAACCTTTGAAAACAGGCGTTTTTTCTATTGGAGCGCAACTTACAGGGTTTAATTTATACAGAACGCATCGCATAGGCGCAGGGTATAGTTTGCAATTGAGCGAAAAATTTTCGGCTGGTGTGCAACTGAATTACCAAGGAATAAAATTACCGGATAATTATGGCTCTCGAAATACGGTTACGGCAGAACTTGGATTTTTAGCAAAACTAACAGAAGACTGGAAAATTGGATTCAGTATTTTTAATATTGGTCGCACAAAACTAGCAGAATATAAAGACGAACGCTTCACAACCCTCATGCGTTTAGGAACCAGTTACACATTTTCCAAAAAAGTATTGGTTACCGCTGAAGTGGAGAAAAATGTCAATTTTCCGCTGCGCGTCAAAGCTGGAATGGATTACCAACTGCGCGATAATTTTTATTTCAGAGCTGGTTTGGCAACACAGCCGATAGAACTTTCCTTTGGTTTTGGATATAAATTCAAACAATTTCAGTGCGATTTAGGAAGTTCCTATCACCAAGTATTAGGCTGGTCACCACACATTTCCTTTACCTATAGCCGAAAATAATTTGGGTTTTTACAGAAATATACTACTACTTGCTTTCCTGTTTTTGGGGAATAGTTTGTTTGCGCAGCAACGGAGTGAAATAATCCAGCAACGCATCGAATTTATTGCCGAACAATTAGAAACGGAGGAGATTGATTTAACCAATGTCATCGAATACCTGAATTACTATTTCGATAACCCGCTAAACTTGAATGGCGCCACAGCAATGAATCTGGAAGATTTGAATTTGCTCTCCGCCGTGCAGATTAACGACCTTTTGTTGCACCGAAAACTTTTCGGGAAATTCATTTCCATCTACGAGTTGCAAAGTTTAGAATATTGGGATTTACAAACCATCCAATTGATTTTACCATTTGTTCGCGTAGATGATCGTTTGGATAATTTGCACATTTCATGGAAAGAAGCATTGGAACATGGAAGTTATGAAATGTACCTGCGTTACCAAGCGACGCCAGAATCCAAAAATGGCTACACAAAAGTGAACGATTCAATTCTACAAAATAGCAACTCGTATTATTATGGAAATGCAGACCGCTATTATTCGCGCGTTCGATATAGTTACCGTACAAATATAAGTATTGGAGTTACGGGCGAAAAAGATGCTGGCGAACAATTTTTTAAGGGCGCGCAGAAAAATGGATTTGATTTTTATTCCGCGCATGCATTTTTTAAAGGTGGAAAATACTTGCGATCCGTTGCGCTAGGCGATTACCAAATTCAGATTGGACAAGGATTAAATTTATGGTCAGGATACGCATTTGGAAAAACGGCAGATGTTACAAATGTTAAGAAAACGGCGAATCCACTGCGTCCATATACCTCCGTGGATGAAGCGCGATTTATGCGTGGAGCAGCTATTGATGTTGGTTACAAGGATTTTTCAATGACGACTTTTGCTTCCGTTAAAAAAATGGATGCATCTGTGGTTTCAGATTCTATTTACGACGATTTGGAATTTGTTTCCAGTATAAATATATCCGGCCTGCACCGCACCAATTCTGAAATAGCGAAGAAAAATCTATTGACGGAGAAAATTTTCGGTTCCAATCTCCGCTATCGAAATAGAAGTTTTCAAGCTGGAATTGCCGGAGTTTACCAAGGCTATACCACTGAATTCAATAAAGCAATCCAGCCCTACAATCAATTTGATTTTAGAGGAAAAGACATGCTGTCGTTTAGTGGCGATTACAGCTGGGTGTATAAGAATTTTAATTTTTTCGGAGAAACTTCCCGTACTTCGTATTCTGGATCCTGGGCGAATCTTCATGGTGTTTTATTTTCCTTGGATTCGCGCGCTTCGTTCAGTCTTTTATACCGTAATTACCAGCGCGGTTACCAGACATTTTACAACACTGGATTTTCAGAAGGAAGTAATACGCAGAATGAAAGTGGTATTTATGCCGGTTTAAAAATGAAACTTTCTAGTGCTTGGTCGGTAAATTCGTATATAGATTTATTCAAGTTTCCATGGATGAAATACACTGTAGATGCGCCATCTTTTGGACACGAGATTATGGTTCAACCATCCTACAGACCGACAAAACAATTAGAAATATACGCCCGTTATCGGGAACAGATGCGCCAAAAAAATAGCCGCGATTCAGATGGAACAGTAACAGAATTGGAGGATGTTTTGCAGCGAAATTACCGCTTAAATATTTCGTATGCCGTCAGTGAATTTTTCACCATCAAAAGTCGGATTGAATATGTTACCATTCAACGCAAAAGCAATACACCGGAAGATGGTTTCATTTTCACGCAGGATGTTTTATATAAACCTAAGAAATTACCTTTCGATTTGGCATTGCGTTATGCACTTTTCGATACGGATAGCTACGATACGCGGATTTATTCTTACGAGAACAATGCGTTGTTTGTTTTTGCAATTCCAGCATATTACTACCAAGGAAGTAGGGCGTATGCGATGGTTCGTTTTTCCTTTTTACGCCGGTGTGATTTATGGTTTAGGTACGGGGTTTTTATCTACAACAACCGTTCTGCAATCGGATCCGGAGCGGAAGAAATTAAAGGTTCTAAAAGATCGGATGTTACCTTACAATTTCGTGTAAAATTTTAAATCCAACACATTCCTCAATATTCAATGTCGAGGTTAAAAGTATTTTTTAGCGTGTGTAAGTTTGGGTTTTTACGCGCCAACGAAGCAAATCTATCCTTTCCAGTAAGAAATTTCACTTCTTTTTCAGGATTATCGTTCAAAGAAAAATCGATTTCAATGGCGTAGTTTTTCAATTCTTTTCTAAAGAAACCAATCATATCCTGCAAATGCGGTTTGATGTAATCGATTTGAATTTGATTGTCTACATCCATCAAGATGAGGTGATCTTCCTTTTGAACAGGTTCTCTTTTGATCATTGCATTGTAGAAGGTTTCCATTCCTTTTTCCTTCATTTCAAATGCAAATCTTCGCCAAAGCATCTTTACCTGGTCATACGAATACGTATTGAAGGGCAAATTTTCGGGTAAAGTAGAAATTCCAGTTCGTTCATCGTCCTTTATTTCCATCATTTTTTTAATGGAAAGGGTAGAAGTATTTAATTCTCCCGAAGGAACGGAAAGTATTTTTTGTTCCACAACCGGTTTCTCGTAAATCTTTCTAACGGACGGCGCCAAAGGCTTTGAAGCGCTTGGAACATTGTCTCTTAAATTTTGACTTGGAAAGGGAATGAGGTCAACGGGATCCGTCAGACATTTTTTTTTTCTTGCTCTTGCAGTAAAGAACACAGTTGCATCAAGGCCATTTCCACCAGTAATCGCTGATTTTTGGAGGATTTATAGTCGACATCGGATTTACTTAAAACCGCGAGTGACCGTAAAATTAAATGCCCATCCAATTGTTTGGATTGATCGATATAGCGTTGTTCAATTGCTTCACCAGCTTCCAGTAATTTTGCCGTGCGAAGATCTTTGCAAACGAGTAAATTTCGATAATGATCCGCCAAGCCAACGATAAAATTGTGTCCATCAAAACCTTTTTCATAAATATCGTTGAGCAACAATAGCGCAGAAGGAATATCTTCCTTTTGCGTGCTTTCTACAATTCTGAAGTAATAATCATAATCCAGAATATTTAGATTTTCAAGCACACTTTTATAGGTAAGATTAGAACCCGTGAAAGTGACAATCTGATCAAAAATGGAAAGTGCATCTCGCAGCGCACCATCTGCTTTTTGCGCAATTAAATGCAATGCTTCAGAATCTGCCGTAATTTCTTCTTTCGTAGCAATTGTAGCCAAGTGATCTGCAATATCTTTTATTTTGATGCGACTAAAATCAAAGATTTGACAGCGGGATAAAATAGTTGGAATTATTTTATGTTTTTCCGTTGTAGCAAGAATAAAAATCGCATGTTTTGGTGGCTCTTCCAGTGTTTTCAAAAAAGCATTAAATGCTTGATTGGAGAGCATGTGCACCTCATCAATAATATAGATTTTGAAATTCCCTAGTTGCGGAGCAATGCGCACTTGGTCAATAAGACTTCGGATATCGTCAACAGAGTTATTTGAAGCAGCATCTAATTCGTAAACATTCAGGGAGTTTCCGGTATTAAACGAAATACACGAATCGCAGGTATCACATGCTTCAATGTTATCCGTTGGTGTGAAACAGTTGATTGTTTTGGCTAAAATCCGTGCAGTTGTTGTTTTTCCAACACCACGGGAGCCACAAAATAAGAAAGCTTGTGCTAAATGTTCTGTTTTTATGGCGTTTTTCAGTGTTGAAGTAATAGAAAATTGTCCCACAACCGTATCAAAGGTTTGGGGTCTATATTTTCGGGCTGAAACAACAAAATCACTCATTACTGCAAATTTAATGATTTGTACTTATTTTTCCGCGTAAAAAAACGGATTGTTAAAAACTATTTAAGCACGTTTTTTCTTGGTGATTTCTACTTACTCTATTTTCCTTAGATTTCTCTGCCACTCTGCCACCTTGGCATAGATGTATTTCTTTGGACCGGCGATGATTTGCGATGCGTAAATTCCTTTTGAACCGGAAAATAAATACGCTGTTGAACAAGCAATTGCTAGAAAAATTCCACTTTCCATGCCAAACAATTCCATTCCCATGAACGTAGAAGCAATTGGCGTATTTGTTGCACCGGAAAAAATCGCTACAAAACCAATTCCGGCAAGTAATGGAAAAGGAAGCGGGACAAACCAAACGAGCACATTTCCAAGTGCTGCGCCAATAAAAAACAGAGGTGTAACTTCTCCGCCTTTAAAACCAGCGCCTAGCGTGAAGGATGTAAAAAGTAGTTTTAAGATGAAATCGTACCCATTCAAATTGCTTGTAAAGGCAGCTTCGATGGTTGGAATGCCAAGTCCAATATATTTTGTTGTTCCAAGAAAGTAAACTGCTGCTGCAATAAAAATACCACCAATCATTGGTCGGAACGGCGCAAAACGAATCGCCTTTTGAAAGGAATTTGACCAAAACTCTATCGATTTTGTAAAAGCAAGTGCGGTTATTCCAAAAATAATTCCGCTGCATACAACCCAGAGAATTGTTTCCAGTGTCAATGGAGGTACAACTGGAATTTTGTAAGATGTGTGAGAGATATTCCAAGCTAAACAAGTGAAATGTGCACAATATGCCGCTAAAAAACTCGGGACAATTACGGTGAAGTGTTTTTTACTAAGAACGAGGATTTCCAGAGCGAAAAGTGCACCGGCCAATGGCGTTCCAAAAACGGAGGCGAATCCGCCACTAATTCCAATTACCAACAGTATTTTTCGATCGATTGGATGGCGTTT
>JBIKZR010000027.1:0-10813 GCA_044354635.1 Crocinitomicaceae bacterium
TTACATTAATATTATTCCCATTAGCTGTATATAATAAATGATTGTAATTTTTAATACTATTGTTTTTGATATCTAGTGAAGAAATTCCCCCGCTTTTTGTACCAATCCAAACAATATTGTTATCACCTTTAAACAGTACTTCAATATTTTCATTTTTTAATTTTTTATAACTTTTTCCTGGTTTTATAATTTCAAAATTATACCCATTATATTTAGATAAACCATTTTCAGTACCTATCCATTTTGCATTAAGATCATCGCTAATTATTGACGTAACATAATCGTGAGGCAGACCTTGATTGGTAGATATGTATTCAATAACATAATTGGAATCACTATTTTGAGCATTGATTAAGGAAATCAATAATAAATGAAAAATTAGAAACTTCTTTTGCATTTTAAACTCACTTTAGGTTTAAGATTTGGTTTTTTGGGGATATTTTACTTTTATTATAAATAGAAAATTTCATAAATGAATTTACAATTTTTTTATAGAATTTATTAATGCGCCCTTGTAAAAGTAAGAATATTTATATTAACTATGATTTATAATGACAAGAATGCTCATTTCGACCTCTTAATTGAACGAATTATACCCCTATCGATAAGCAGTTTAAGTTTATTTTTGTTCATACAACATTCCGGTAACGCGACCGTAAAATTAGAAAAGTAACTCAAATTACAAAAAAATTAATGAGTATGACTCGTAAAAAAATAACTTTTAGAAAAAAATGGTTCTTGGTTCTAAATATTTTAGTAAATAATACTATGCAATCCTTAATTTCATGAAAAACGTAATACCTTCTTTTATATCCCTATTAATTTTGATGTTTTTTGCGACGATTGGCGTTATTAGAGCCCAAGAAAACAATTCCAAAAAAAAATTACCGAATATTATTTTCATATACGCTGATGATTTAGGATATGGTGATCTTGGTGTTTATGGTGCAACAAAAATCAAAACACCAAATATGGATGCCCTAGCAAACGGGGGTATTCGTTTTACAAACGGGTACGCCACCTCAGCAACTTGCACTCCAAGTCGATACGGCTTACTTACCGGAATCTATCCATGGCGAGAAAAAGATGCTAAAATTTTACCTGGAACTGCTCCTTTGCTTATCAAAACTAGTCAAATGACAATCCCTAAAATGTTGAAAGAAAAAGGTTACCATACCGGAATTGTAGGGAAGTGGCATTTAGGTCTTGGTGAAGGGAATCTCGATTGGAACAAAAAAATCACTCCAAGTCCAAATGAAGTGGGATTTGATTATTCGTACATAATGGCAGCAACCCAAGACAGGGTTCCAACGGTATATATTGAAGATGGAATGGTCGTGGGACTCAATCCTAACGACCCTATTGAAGTTAGTTACGACAAAAATTTTACTGGAGAACCCACAGCACTAACTAATCCTGAATTAGCTAAGATGAAATGGTCTCATGGTCACAACAATAGCGTAGTTAATGGCATTCCAAGAATTGGTTATATGAAAGGCGGAAAATCAGCTATTTGGAACGACGAAACAATGTCCGATACTTTCTTAAACAAAGCCAATGAGTATGTTAAAAATCACAAAAACGAAACTTTTTTCCTTTATTATGCGATGGAACAACCGCATGTACCTCGCATACCAAACCCTCGTTTTGCTGGTAAATCAGGAATGGGTCCAAGAGGCGACGTTATTCTAGAAGCTGATTGGACGATTGGAGAATTCATAAAAACACTCGAAAAAGAAGGCCTTTTAGAAAATACTTTAATTGTTTTGTCGAGCGATAACGGGCCCGTACTAAACGATGGTTACTATGATGATGCAGTAGAAAAATTAGGGAATCATAAACCAGCTGGCCCCCTCAAAGGAGGAAAGTATAGTTTATTCGAAGCGGGTACAAGAGTTCCTTTTATTGTGAATTGGCAAGGAAAAATAAAACCAGCGGTTTCTAACGCATTGGTTTGCCAGATTGATTTGTTGGAATCTTTGGCTTCTTTAGTAGGAAGTAATGTAGCTACTACCGATAGCCAAAACCTTATTAAAGCCTTTACAGGAAAAAAATCCAAAGGTAGAAAAGATCTTATTTTAGAAGCATCTTCCAAAACAGCTTTCCGGAAAGGTGACTGGGCAATGATTCCACCTTACAAAGGTTTTGCGGTCTACAAAGAAGTCAATATCGAAGTGGGAAACAGTAAAGACTATCAGTTGTATAATTTAAAAGAAGATATTGGTCAGAAACACAATTTAGCTTTATCCAATCCAAAAAAACTGAAAGAAATGATTGATTCGTTTGAAAAAATTCGTGGAATAGCCAATAACAATGTTACTGAATTAAAATTAGAGTAATTACTTAATTTCCTTTAACTATTTATGTCTCATATAAAAATAGCATTATTGCTTTTATTCCATTTTGCGATATTTTTTTGTCACGGACAAAAAAATCTTGCTGTAGATAAATCAATGCCTAATGTGATATATATACTTGCAGATGATTTAGGATATGGAGATGTCAGCTGTTATGGACAAGAAAAATTTGTAACACCTAACATTGACAAATTAGCCAAAGAAGGCATGCTTTTTACCCAGCATTATTCTGGCTCCTCCGTTTGTGCTCCCTCTAGATCTGCATTAATGACTGGACAGCATTCCGGACATTCTCCAATTAGAGGGAATAAGGAAGTAGAACCAGAAGGACAATATCCAATACCTAAAGCAACTTTTACAATTCCAGAGTTATTAAAATCAAAAGGATATGCCACAGGAGCTTTCGGAAAATGGGGCTTAGGATTTCCGGGTTCCGAAGGTGACCCTTTGCAACAAGGATTTGGAACATTTTATGGGTACAATTGTCAAAAATTGGCTCATCATTATTATCCTAACTATTTGTGGGACAATGAAAATAAAGTGATGCTCACGGAAAATGAAGGTAGTGAGAATGGACAATATGCTCCTGATTTGATTCATCAAAAAGCACTTCCCTTTATAGAGAAGCATCAAAAAGAATCGTTCTTCTTGTACTATGCAAGTCCTTTGCCGCATGCTGAATTGGTAGCCCCTAAAGTTTACATGGATAAGTTTGTTGGAAAATATGATCCAGAGAAAGTTTATAAAGCAAAAGCAAATAGTGAAGGTTTAAAAAAAGGAGAATACGCGACTCAACCTCAAAGTCATGCTGCGTTTGTTGCTATGGTGAATTTATTGGATGACCAAGTAGGAGAAATCGTTGCAAAAATTAAAGAATTGGGTTTAGAAGATAATACCATCATCATTTTTACATCAGATAATGGACCACATCAAGAAGGTGGAGCCGACCCTGATTATTTCAATAGTAATGGTTTATTAAGAGGCTACAAAAGAGATTTGTACGAAGGAGGAATTCGTGTTCCCATGATTGTTAAATGGAAAGGAAAAATTAAAGAGGAAAGCAAAACTGACCATATATCCGCTTTTTGGGACGTGATGCCAACACTTGCAGAACTTATTGATGCGCAAATTACTACAGCAATAGACGGCCTTTCGTTCCTCCCTACTCTATTTGATAAAAAAAAACAAAAACAACATAATTATTTATACTGGGAATTTCATGAATTAAATGGACGGCAAGCAATAAGACAAGGAAAATGGAAATTAATTAAATACAATGTCCATAAAAACAGCTCATACCAACTATACAATATTGAAAAAGATATTTCCGAAACAAATGATTTAGCCACAGTAATGCCAGAAAAAGTGGCAGCATTATCTAAAATATTACAATCAAGTAGAACAGAATCCGACGTTTTTAAGTTTAAATAATTCATTTTTATAAATCATAATAATTACAAGTCCTAAAGCTATATTCAACAATTATGAAACATCCTTTTTTACATAAAATAATACTAATCTCGACCCTTTTTTTGGGTGTCACGGAATTTTTACAAGCCCAAAATGAAGTAATTACTCTATGGAATAATGAAATTCCAGGGGCCATAATTTCTAACGATTATAAAGAAACTGAAGTTTTAGAAAATGGAATAGTACGAGATGTGGGCAAAGTCACAACACCCACATTAACTGTTTTTTTGCCACAAAACCCAAATGGATCAGCTGCGATCATTTGTCCTGGTGGTGGCTATGCCTATTTGGCCATAAATAAAGAAGGATATAAAGCCGCTCAATGGCTAAACTCATTGGGAATAACCGCTTTTGTTCTAAAATACAGACTGCCAAGTGACCAAATTATGCAAGATAAAACCATTGGTCCATTACAAGATGCTCAAGAAGCAATACGATTCATCAGACGAAATGCTGCTAAATGGGGAGTAAATACTGAGAAAGTTGGCATCTTGGGATTTTCAGCCGGTGGCCATCTTGCCTCCACGCTGTCCACCCACTACAATGATGTGCTTTACAAAGCAATTGATACTGTCAGTGCTAAGCCTAGTTTTTCTGTTTTGATTTACCCTGTTCTTTCAATGGAAGAAAAAATAACGCACAAAGGCTCCAGAAATAATCTACTTGGAACTTCGCCTTCCACAGCACTGATTGAAAAATATTCAAATGAAAAACAAGTCGATTCTTCGACGCCTCCAACCTATATTGTGCATGCAATGGATGATAAGTCCGTTCCTGTTGATAACAGCATTCAATATTTTTTGGCTTTAAAAAACAATAATGTTCCCGCCGAAATTCATTTATACCAAAATGGCAAACATGGCTTTGGTTTGGGCAATAACGGAACTAGCAAAAATTGGACGCTACAATGTGAAGATTGGTTGCGTTTCAATAATTATGCAACCATAGTTACTACTACGAAAAAATAAAGTTTTAAAATTCAGAAAGTCATTAATTATGAAAATCAATCATTTAGCCCTATTGCTAACCCTAATAACTACTTTTTCTGTTATAGCTCAAGATGTTGAAAAACCAACATACACCGCGCCAAAATGGGAAAATCCAGAATGGGAAAATCCAGAAATTTTTCAAATCAATAGAGAGAAACCCTCAGCTTCTTTTTACAGATATACTGATGCTGACAGCGCATTGAAAAATGATAGTTGGAACAATTCCCCATTTTATAAATCGTTAAATGGCACTTGGGATTTTTATTATGCCGATAATGTAACGACAAGACCAACAAATTTCTACAAAAATGACTTCTCGCTAAAAGGATGGAATAAAATCGAAGTCCCTTCGAACTGGGAATTAAAAGGATATGGAATTCCGTTTTATACAAATATAGTATACATGTTTCCCGCAAATCCGCCTTTTATTCCGCACACCATGAACAATAATGGGAGTTATAAAAGAGACTTTGAAATTCCCGAAAATTGGAGTGGAAAAGACATTTACCTTAATTTCGAAGGCGTAAGTGGAGCCATATATGTTTGGATCAATGGCGTGAAAGTTGGTTATAACGAAGACAGTAAAACTCCTGCCACATTCAAAATAACTGATGTTGTCAAAAAAGGAAAAAACACGATAGCAGTACAAGTATTACGCTGGCATGACGGAAGCTACTTAGAAGACCAAGACTTTTGGAGATTAACTGGTATCGAGAGAGATGTGTTTATTTATGCTACCAATAAAGTAACCATTAGAGATTTTAGAGTAGTTTCTGATTTAGAAAACGACTATCAAGACGGTGTTTTTAATCTGACTCTTCAAATAGACGATAACGATAAAGCCAATTCAAATAATAGTGTATCCATCAAGTTATTGGACGGAGAAAAAAACGTATTTTACTTAACCAAGAGTATCATTTCAAAAAAAGGAGAGAACACTCACAATTTTAATACAAAACTGCCTAATGTAAAAACTTGGAATGCAGAAACGCCTTACCTATATTCTCTTTTAATAGAGTTAAAAGATAAAAATGGAAAAGTAATCGAGGCCACATCCATTAAAGTTGGCTTCAGAAATATAGCAATCAAGAACAACCAGTTTTTAGTCAATGGTAAACCCGTATTGATCAAAGGGGTAAATATGCATGATCATAGTGAAACTGAAGGTCACGTGATCTCGGAAGAATTGACTATTAGGGATCTAGAACTGATGAAACAAAACAACATCAACGCAATCCGGTGTTGCCATTTTCCTAAAAACGCGCATTTTTATAGGCTATGTGACAAATACGGTTTTTACGTGGTTGACGAAGCCAATATTGAAACCCATGGTATGGGTGCCACCAATCAAGGTTTGGAGGGCAACAAAGCAAAACTAACAGTTCACCCTGCTTATTTGCCGCAATGGAAAGCCACTCATTTAGATAGAACTATTAAAATGTTCGAACGAGACAAAAATCATCCTTGCATCGTTACTTGGTCGTTGGGAAATGAAGCTGGAAATGGCGAAAACTTTATTACTACCTACAAATGGTTAAAAGAACATGACACCACAAGACCTACACAATATGAAGGCGCTTCAGGACAGTCCAATACTGACATTCAAGCTCCTATGTATTGGCCTATCGAAAAAATGATTGAGTATGTTGAAAAAAAACAAACACGACCATTGATTCAATGCGAATATGCACACTCTATGGGTAATAGCACCGGCAACTTACAGGATTATTGGGATGTTATCGAAAAATATCCTTCCATGCAGGGCGGTTTTATTTGGGATTGGGTGGATCAAGGGATTTTGACCAAAAACCCAGTAGGAGAAAAATTTTGGGCTTATGGCGGTGATTTGGGCGGTTATAATTTTCAAAACGACGAAAACTTCTGTGCCAACGGAATTATTGCCCCTGATAGAACGGCACATCCTGCTCTATACGAAGTAAAAAAGGTATATCAGAATATCAAATTTAAAGTAGCAAATTTAAAAGAAGGCGAAATTTCCATTAAGAATATGTATGATTTTACCAATCTAAATCAATTTCAATTTACTTGGAAACTTTTGGAGAATGGAATAGAAATGGCCTCTGGATTTTTGCCAATATTGGATATCCCTTCGTATGAAACCAAACAAGTAAAAATTGATTTGCAAAATATTGGGAATAAAAATGCAGAATACCACTTGAACGTTTACGCTTTGAATAAAAACGCTACCGATTTAATGCCATTAAACCATATTGTAGCTTTTGAACAATTTCAGTTGCCTATTGAAAAAACAGATATTGTAAAACCAGACGTGAAAGGAGTAATTTCAGTGCTACAGAAAAACACAAACATCTTAATTTCAAATGCCAATTTCAAAATAGAATTAGATAACAGTAAAGGAACACTAACTTCTTTAGATTATGGTAATGGAAATATCTTATTGAAAGGTGTCGAACCTAACTTTTGGAGAGCTACAACCGATAATGATTTTGGGGCAAAAACACCAAAAACATTGGCAAAATGGAAACAAGCCAGCAAAAACCAAGTACTGAAGGAAGTTAAATTTTTGCAGAATTCAAAAGAAATCAAAGTGAATTCAAATACTCAAATAAAAGATGAAATTACCATTCAAACTAAATATGATTTGCCAGCAGTAAATGGACAAATAGTAGTTTCCTATACCATAAATGCGTTGGGAGAAATTATGGTAAATAATCAATTGGTAAACATAAAAACAGATTTGCCACACTTGCCAAGATTTGGTAATAATTTCATCATTAATGAGGAATACCAAACCGTAAATTGGTTTGGAAGAGGGCCACACGAAAATTATCAAGATAGAAAAACAGCTGCATTGGTGGGGCAGTACAAAGCTTTAGTTTCCGATTTGTATTTTGCCTACATCCGTCCTCAAGAAAATGGATATAAAACTGATGTGCGCTGGATAACATTTACCAATAGTAATGGAAAAGGTATCAAAATTGAAGGTCCGAAATTATTAAGTTTTGGTGCACATCATCAATACAACGATGATTTTGATGATGGTGAAAAGAAAATGCAACGCCATACCACCGATATTAAAAAAAGAGATTTGGTCAGCATCAATATAGATTACGGACAATCTGGTGTTGGTGGTGATAATAGTTGGAGTCCAAATGCTATTGCTCATAAAGAATATAGAGTAAATGCTGGTGATTTACAATATTCTTACACGATTAAACCAATTAAATAAACAAATAAAGTAAGTAAAAGTGAAAACAAAACTGCTCCTTTTTTTATTGATAGTGTTTTTTGTTCAACTAAGTGTTGCTCAAACCACTTACAAAGAATTTAAACCTGGCGCATTATGGTTGGATCTTAATGGTAATCAAATAAATGCGCATGGTGGCGGTTTTTTGATTTACAAAAATAAATATTATTGGTTTGGAGAACATAAAGAATCTGGAGAAATGGGCGGCAAAGCCTTGGTTGGCGTTCATGTTTACAGCTCCAAAGATTTATATAATTGGAAGGACAACGGAGTCGCATTAGCAATGTTAAAAGATACAACATCACTTTTACAAAAACAAAGTATTCTAGAACGGCCAAAAGTGATTTACAATAAAAAGACCAAAAAATTCGTGATGTGGTTTCACCACGAGTTAAAGAATCAAGGGTATAAAGCTGCGTTAACTGGTGTCGCGGTTGCTGATAAAGTAATAGGACCATACAAATACATCAATAGTTTTAGAATACACCCAAAAGTTTGGGCTAAAAACTTTAGCGAAGCGCAACAAAAACAGGTCGCCTTGGCAATTGAACAAGGCAAAGAACAAAAACAAAAATTTATAGACGGTGTTTACATGGTAAGAGATTTTGAAACAGGTCAGATGTCGAGGGATATGAATTTATTCGTCGACGATGACCAGCAAGCATATCACATAACTGCTTCCGAGGAGAATCAAACCTTATTAATTTCTAAAATGTCTGACGATTATTTATCATTAACAGATGATTATGTAAGAGTTTTTCCGGGGGAGACAAACGAAGCTCCTGCTGTTTTTAAGAAAGATGGAGAGTATTTTATGTTTTCATCTTACACAACTGGTTGGGCTCCAAATCCAGGTCGACTAGCAGTTTCAAACACTATGATGTCCGGTTGGAAAGATTTACAAAATCCTTGTAGAGGCTCAGAAGAAGAAAAGAAATCAACGTTCCGCTCGCAAAGCACTTTTGTTTTGCCTTTAATAGGCAAAAAAAATACATTCATTTTTATTGCAGACCGCTGGAATCCTAATAATTTGAAAGAAAGTAGATACGTATGGTTGCCTATTGAATTTGAAAATGGCATTCCTTTTTTAAAATGGTATGATACATGGGATTTAAAAAAATTTAAAGCAAATCAAGAATGAAAAAAAATTTAATAGTACTTAGTGTTTTATTTTTTTTCGCGTCTTTTTGTATTGGCTATAGTCAAATTTCACAAAAACCGAATATTATAGTCATAATAGCCGATGATTTAGGCTATGCCGATGTGGGATTTAACAGATGCAAAGACATTCCTACACCTAACATTGACCGAATTGCTTCAAACGGAGTAAAATTTACAAACGGTTATGTTACCTATTCCGTTTGTGGACCAAGCAGAGCAGGACTTTTAACGGGGCGTTATCCGCAACGTTTTGGAT
Organism: Crocinitomicaceae bacterium; assembly: GCA_044354635.1. Lineage (GTDB taxonomy): Bacteria > Bacteroidota > Bacteroidia > Flavobacteriales_D > Crocinitomicaceae > M0103. Next base: position 9,463 of record JBIKZR010000027.1, read on the forward strand.
ATGAAAGAAACCCACAGTATCGTCCACATGACCCCAATATGGGATTGCCAAAAGAAGAAAAAACACTGGCGGAAGCCTTGAAGCAAGTGGGATATACTGCTGGAATTATTGGCAAATGGCATCTTGGTGCTGATATTTCAAACCATCCTCTAAACCGAGGATTTGATGAATTCTTTGGCCATTTAGGTGGAGGTCACCAATATTTTCCTGAAGAATTGACATTACAAGACAGTTACGCCGTTGATAACGACGAAGGAATGAGTTATAAAACTTGGATCATGAGAAATCATGAACCTGTTCAAACTAAAAAATACCTGACCGATGAGTTTTCAGAAGAGGCAGTTCGCTTTGTCGGAAAACATCAAAAGGATCCTTTCTTTTTGTATCTAGCCTATAATGCGCCACATTCGCCACTTCAGGCCACTACAGCGTATTTAGATCGTTTTCCAAACATTTTGGACAGTAAACGAAAAACCTATGCCGCTATGGTTAGTGCCGTTGATGATGGGGTTGGAAAGCTTTTAGATAAATTGGAGTCTTTAAATCTAGATAAAAATACATTAGTTTATTTCTTGTCGGATAATGGTGGACCTGAAAAAGATAATAGCTCAGACAACGGCGTTTTGCGAGATGGGAAATCGTCTATTTATGAAGGTGGATATCGTGTTCCTTTTGCAATGCAGTGGAAAGGAACAGTGAATCCGGGAGTTTATGACAATGCAATTTCGTCTTTAGATATTTTTGCCACTATTGCGGCACTTTCAAAAGTAGCAATCAAGAAAGACCGTCCACTAGATGGTGTCAATTTGATTCCTTATCTCACAGGAAAAAATAAAGGAATGCCGCACGAAACTATTTATCTAAGGAAGTTTGATGAAAAGGGATATTCTATTAGGCATAAAGACTTAAAATTAGTTCTAAAAAAGGATGGTGTTCCTCAACTTCATAATTTGACAAAAGATATCGGAGAACAAAACGATATAGCAAAACAATTTCCAGAAGAAGTTAAAAAATTAGATAAAATTCGTTTAGAATGGGATTCTCAACTAATCGACCCAATTTTTGAAGGCTTGATTATGTCTAAAAAACCAAAATTAAAAGAAGTTAAAAAAGATTAATTCAACATATTATGAAAGCAGTAAAAATATATTTAATTCTTTTAGTCTGTTTATTGACAACAACTACGGCTTTTTGCCAAGTCAGACTACCTAAATTAATAAGCAATGGGATGGTCTTACAACGTGATACTAAAATTAAAATTTTGGGTTGGTCTGCGCCTAATGAAAAAATCATAATAGATTTTATTAATAGAAAATATAAAATCAAAGCCAATGAAAATGGCAATTGGGAA
>JBIKZR010000273.1:0-3484 GCA_044354635.1 Crocinitomicaceae bacterium
GCCACTTTAAAAACTTCCTTCATCGCCTCCTGTGTCAGTAATTTATTGGTATATAAAGCTCTATCCCATTTTAATAAATCATTAATTGTTGAATTAACGGTTCCGTCACCAACAATACCGTCAAGCCAAATAACCATATTAGTTTCTTTCAATTCGTCTGGTAAAAAATACTTTTTTAAACTATCTGAATAAACATAACCCAAAGCGTAATTGTCAATTTTTTTAGGGGATAATCTTCGAGAGTAAACAAAGGTATTTTTCATTTTTAACGGTTTGAAAATTGTTTTGCTTAGATAGTCAGCGTATGTTAAACCCGATACTTTTTCAATTATTGAAGCCAAAAGTGCATAGCCTGTGTTACTGTATTCATATTTTGTATTAGGCTCAAACAAAATAGTTGGTTGATATTTATTAAATATTTGGATAATATCTTTGTTAGTAGCAATGTTCGATTTGTCAAACAAGCTATCCATTAGTTCCATATAGTCTGGAAGACCGCTTGTGTGGTTTAGTAAATTTCTGACTGTAACTCCATTATAGTTTGACAGTTCGGGAATATATTTTATGATTTTGTCGTCCAAACTCAATTTCCCTTTTTCTTTAAGTATCATAATAGCCATTGCCGTGAACTGCTTTGAGCAAGATGCTAATTCAAAAATTGAATTTTCGTTCAATTTATTTTTTGTGGTTTCGTTTGCAAGTCCAAAACTATGACTGTAAATAACCTTCCCTTTTTCTGCAATCAGAAAATTGCCATTGATTTTCTCTTTTGAATAAAGAGAATTGAGTAAACTGTCAATTTTTTGAATCCTGTCTTGACAAAATACAAGCTGTCCAATTAAAATAAGTGCAAGTGTAGTTGTTAATTTCATTTTTTATTTATTATCAAAGTTATGTGAGGTGTCGCTCTAAAATTACCGTTACCTCCTGATTAGGAAGTGGTTTCAAAACGTTTTATTAAAATTGAAGTAATACAATTATTCTTGAATGAACTAAAAATCATTTTTTCTAGCAATGCGTTTAGCGAAAAATCAATGGGGAAATTCAAACTCCCCCATTGAATTAATGCCACATTATATGCAAGTTGCTTCTACCAAGCGAATGTTGAGAACCAATTGGTTGAAATTTCTTAACGTCACAGCTACCGAAAGTTGCTCAAAATTGTTTTGTTCCCACGAGATTACTTCTTGATCCTTTTCGCCAAATCTAAAGACATCGTTTAGGTCTAAAAGTATGCTAGGTTTTTTGTTAAATTGCTTTTCTACGAATGCATTAAATTCATCTAACTCCTTTTTTATGGCCATCAAATCAGGTTTTGCCTTTCCATCTTGACAAAAAAGAAACGCAGTCGCAAAATTTAAACTTGTGCCATAATTTCGTATGATTTGAGGCTCTGATAATCCTTGTTTTCCATGGGAGGAAAATTGAATTAGTCCGGCTTTTAGCTGATCAATTTCAGAGCAAATAGAATTAGCTTTTACTTGAAGTTCTTTCAGTTTAGAGGAAATCGAGTCCGTTGTATAAGCTATTTGGTTTTGTTCAGAAACAAAAACTGCAGCCACACGCAAGCGATCATCTGAAGTATATGTGGATTCATCTGTCCAGCGACTTGCTTTCAAATTTGTCAAAGTGAAAAGCAAACCACCGGCAGTCAAAATTAATATTGAAGAGATGATTGTGTTGGTCTTGGTCTCACTTGAACGAATTCCCGTAAAGAAATAAACCGGTAAAAAAACAAAAAACAAAATCGCTAAGGAAGTCATCCACATTGTGTTTGCAAATGGCCAATGCATGACTTTAAACAGCGTTGACAAACAGATCAAAACACCAAAAATGGTAGCAATACCAATTATAATTTTGTTTTTATTTTCCTTTTGTTCCCTGACACGTAAAATGGACAACAGGGGCAGAAATAAAAAACAAAAGGAAATAATGGCAACCACAAATAGAAATCCTGCACCAGGAAGAAATAGGAGCTTTAAAAAAGCACCGATAAGTAAAGTAATTGCAGAGAAGGCTCCACTAATTAAAAGAATTTTTTTCATAGCATAATAATTTTTAAACGTTAATAATAGTGTTGTTTCTTCTTGAATTTCCCTTAGATTTCGTTTAAAAAAACGGGGTAAAATACTTCGGTAGAATTCTTCAAAGTTGGATTCATCTAACATTTCAGTTTCGATAACACAACAAATATGATCCAAGAGGTCTTGCTGTAACGCTTCTGTTACAATTCCATTACGTCTAATGTCTTCAAGAATGAACCCTATTTGTTCGTCTTTTAAAACAAACATGTTAAACTAATTTCGGTTTTAAGTCCAGCAGATCCATCATCGTTCCGATAAATTCGGAAAACTCGTCCACCTTGTCATTAGCAACTTTTTTACCCGTTTGTGTAATTGAATAATACTTTCGAATGCGGTTTCCAACATTTACCACTTCTGTAGATAATATTCCTTGTGCTTCGAGCGCGTGCAATGTTGGGTACAATGCGCCTTCTGTCAATTGAATTTTTCCACCTGTCAATTCTTTTACCATTTGGGTAATTTCATAACCATACAATTTGTCATTGACGGACAATAACTTTAAAATGATCGTTTTTAAAGTTCCTTTAATTAATTCTGATGAGTACATACAGCAAATATATACTATTTTTTTTATATACCTAAGAAACCTATGTATTATTTTAAAAAGTTTAGGTGATGTACTATTTTAGTACGAATCAAAGTCTTAACGGAATAAAATATCTAATTCTATCTAATGGAATACGCAAGAGCCGTTTCAAAACCTCTCAAATTCTTCTAAAACCTTCGTTGCTGTTGGTTAGTAGTAATTGTACTGCTCTTTTTCTTTCCAGATTAGATTTAATTTACCGTCGGGGTGTCTGTTCTTGCTAATTAAAATGGAATTCGCAGCGATTTTTCTAAAAATCAACGTAATTTCGTCCAAGTAAGATTGAAACATGGAAAAATTACACAACTTTATAAATGGGGAATATTGCGCACCAATTGGAGGCGAATATTTGGATAATTTTGAACCAGCAACTGGAAAAGTATACAGCCTAATTCCTAATTCAGACGCCCGCGATGTGGAATTAGCGGTTGCGGCAGCGGATAAAGCATTTCCGATTTGGTCGAAAATGAGCACAGAGGAACGCAGCGTAATATTGGTTCGTTTATCGGAAGGAATTGAAAAAAGAATGGCAGAATTTGTGGCAGCAGAATCCCGCGACAATGGAAAACCGTTGGCTTTAGCTGCACATGTGGATATTCCTAGAGCGGTTTCTAATTTTCATTTTTTCGCGACCGCAATCCTGCATTTTGCTTCTGAAAGTCATTATATGGAAGGCGTTGGGGTTAATTATACGATTCGCAAACCATTGGGAATAGTTGGCTGTATTTCTCCATGGAATTTACCTTTGTATTTATTCTCTTGGAAAATTGCACCGGCGCTTGCCGCAGGAAATTGTGTTATTGCAAAACCTTCC
>JBIKZR010000274.1:0-3483 GCA_044354635.1 Crocinitomicaceae bacterium
TTTACATTACCAAGCAATTACACATTTTCAACCAATTCGGCTAGGGAATGGTCATATTTGGAAATTAGCGATTGATCACCCAGAATTAAAAGTACCTCCTTGTATTCATCGTGCGCCAAAAGAAAAGAATCAAAAAAGACTTTTACTCATCTGTTAAAAATTCGATAGAAAAAACTATTATGGAAGAGCATTCGGTTAATGATGGAAATAATAAGTAACTTTAAAAATCGACCTCTTCACTAGCTGTGAAATTGTTAGGTGGGATTACTCAAAATACAATTATACTAAAAATCGAAAATTATGAATACAAGAATTTCAATACTATTTTTTATCATCCCTTCCCTTTTAATTATGTTTGGATGCAAGAAAATGGCAACACCGACGGAGGAATCGAAGGCTCTTTTTGGGATTATGGGAAGCCAAAAGTAATTGTGGCCGTTTTTTTGGAGCAGGAGGAAGTACATTATTCAGTGCAGAAAACTGTCAAGAGTACCTAAATAAACCTTTGTATAAAGTCGGTGTTTTGCCATAAGTATATTACTAGTTAAATTCTACCGAAACTGTTTTCAAATTATGAATAAAAAACTATCCATGGAGCATCAGAAATTAATAATACCAAGGGAAAAACGCATACTTGTTTACAATGTGTTTAATAATTTTATTATAAACAATCTTCAAAAAGAAGCGTACCCAAATGACTTTAAAGTGGCGCGTTCTGAAATAACAAAAAAAACAAATGAGTCTCTTTTGGTGACAACGGAAATAGACAACTTGTATTCATTCGTTTATATACATCACAATGGAGGTATTGAAACTGAAATTAATGTAAAAAGACCCAAATATCCGTTTCATAAAGACTATAATGATTAAAACCAACTAGGGCATTTGAATAGTTAGATTTTTTTTAACTTTGACATCCATCAAATAACACTAATAAAAAAAACTGATATGAAAAATATTATAGCATTTCTAACTGTTTTGACAACATCTTCAGTTTTGGCTCAACCTGCTGGGAATCTTGATCCTACATTCGGTAACGGCGGCAAAGTGATAACCTCAATAACACCCGGACAAGACAAAGCATATTGTGTTGCTATTCAAACGAATGGAAAAATAATTGTTGTCGGTCATTCTTCAAGTACTATTACCGGAAAAGACTTTACCGTTGTTCGTTATAATTCTGATGGTTCTTTAGACAATACGTTTGGCATGAATGGCGTTGTAACTTCCGACTTGCAAACCGGCAGTGATGACGTGGCGTATAGCGTTGCTGTGCAAACAGATGGAAAAATAATTTTAGCAGGTTACAGCGACAATGGAAGCAATAAAGAAGCTGCACTTGTTAGATACAATGACGATGGTACATTAGATAATACCTTTGGAACCAATGGAATTGTACTGACTGACTTTGAAAATGCACAACAAGATGAAATAAAGGTTGTAAAAATACATGCCCTTACCGGTAACATTATCGTTGGAGGAGCAACAATAATAAGTTCATCCGTATCTAAACCAGTTATTGCAAGGTATTTAAGTAACGGAACACTTGACAATACGTTCAATACTAATGGCATTCGCCTGCTTTGGATAACGAATCTTGATTATCAATACCTTTTTTCGGTGGAAGATTTAGCTGTTCAGTCAAATGGAAAAATAAGTGCTGTCGGCTGGAGAGACTTCCCTGGTTTATCCTGGGATTCTGACTATTGGGCTTGTCGAATTAACAGCAACGGAACAATGGATGTCACTTTTTCAACGGATGGAGTTAATGTTTACAATGGCAGTTTCAACGGACACGATAGAGCTTTTGCTATGTTGCTAAAACCAAATAACAATATATTAATGGCGGGAGGCGGTTACCTCAGCACATTGAAGTATGATTTTACAATGTTTGAGTTAAACTCCAATGGTGCAATTGGTTCTTGGTCTGCAACGGCTGATTGGGGTTCAACACTAGACGATATTGCTTATGGTCTAGCAGAAGATAACAATGGTAAATTTGTTCTGGCAGGTTCCTCCGGAAATTCGACAACAAAAACGTTTGCGTTGGCAAGGTTTAACACAAACGCATCCATAGATAATACCTTTGGCACAAGTGGAAAAACAACCACAACATTTGGAAACAATGTTATAAACGAGTGTTTTGATATCGCCATTCAGGCTGACAACAAAATTTTAGCTGTAGGTTACACTGGTAATGACTTTGCTATTGCAAGATATTTAGGTGATGCAGTTGCCGACTTAGATAATTTCACACTTACAGCGCCCTTAAATCTGTCCAGCGATCAAAACTATACCAGTTTAGCCTTTAACTGGTCAGATGGATTTGGTGCAACTTCGTATGAAATCGAAATAGACGTTTCACAAACATTTACTTCTTCACAAACATTCACTTCTTCAACATCCAATTACACTGGTAGTGGTTTACTCCCAAATACACAATACTTTTGGAGAGTTAGGGCATCGGACGGAACTAATTGGGGCGCATATAGCAGCGTCTGGAGTTTTACAACGAATTACTTGGAAAACTTTAACCTTCTTAGCCCTTTAAATGGCGCTACAAATAAAGAATATTTGTCTTTAGTAATGGATTGGTCAAACAATGTCGGCGCTACAAACTATGAGCTCCAAATGGATACAACACAGAATTTTACAACAAGTCCTGTTACCTACTCGGTTTCAAACTCTACACACACTATTACGCTTTTGCCCTCCAAAACATATTACTGGAAAGTTCGCGCTGCTTATGGGACAACATGGGGGCAGTGGACTCCAATTTGGAGTTTTACAACAAAAGCAGATCCTTCTTCCTCTATACACGAGGTGAATTTTGAAGACTTAAAAATCTATCCAAATCCGACAACGGACATAATCACGCTAGAGACAAATAGTTTTCTGTTAAACGAGCCATTTAAATTACTTGAAAATACAGGAAAAGAAATATTTTCAGGAATTATAAATAGTGAACAAGTAAACATAAAATTAAATGGACTTTCGAAAGGGATTTACTTCTTGCAAATTGGTGATTATCCGGAAAAGACCTTTAAAATAGTGAAAGAATAACTAATTTTCGCCTGCCATTTAAACCATTCCTTGGAATGCAGAACAGTAAATTTTATAATCTTCTTGGTAAACGCACAGCACTAGTGACTTTTGTAATTGCTTCGCTAATATGTGCGCTTTACATATCTACAGGAGATTTGTTTTATGGATTTATTGGTTATTTCTTTCTCCTTTTGGCTCTTCCCGTAAACTGCGTTGTTTTAATTATTCTGTTAGTAAAAGCCTCAAAATCTTAAAATCCTAAAAAAATTAAATCCGGAATTGGCTTACTGTTTTTAAATATCCCCGTTGCGATTTTTTATTTTGGTATTGGAATACATTTCGTTGAAATAATGCGAATAACGTTCGAAAATAATACTGGAAAGGATATTAAGAGCATTAAAATAAAAGGATGCGAAAACAACTATTTGGCGGTTCTTA
>JBIKZR010000275.1:0-3469 GCA_044354635.1 Crocinitomicaceae bacterium
CATTTGCTTTTTAGAAATTTTCCCAATTCCTTTAAATCCTCTTCCGAACCGATAAAACCTTCCACCAATGTTACTTCCTTTCCGCCACGCTGTTTTTTATCGATGGAAACATATAATTTCTGTTGATTTTTAGATAAGGTTTCCGTTTCCTCCTCATTTTCAAACTGGTAATTAAAATCAGGATTTGTGGAATAAACAACATTCAATTTTTCCTTTTTCTTTGCCATTAGTACATTTCAATTAGTGTGTTTCGAATATCATCCGTTATCAAACCATCCGGTGCTTTGCGCAATGCTTTACGAATTCCTTTTGGGGAACGCACCTCAAAAATATAAACTTTTTTACTACTGTTTTTTAATTGTTGAATTTCATTTTCATTCCAATCTGGATTTTTCACTACATATCCATCCATCAAAGGGAAATTAGTTTCCATATCAGAAAATTCTTCCAAGCTATACAGTGGGTAGAAAACTGAAAATCCATTTGAATGCAGCGGCTCAATCCAGGCTGCATATTCCACAAGGCAAATCACATTGAAATCCGCTGGATTGGAAAGGTTCAAGTTGAGAAGTTGATCGATAACCTGTTGAATCGGCACATACGTACTTTCGCAAAAATCCCATTGGCGCAGGTCTAAAATCAACTCTTTTCCTTTAAACTGTGTGAAATCCAGTGACGACAATTTGGCCAAGCGTTCTGCGTGAAAAGTAGTATAGGAAAGCTCAGAAATTTCAGTGGAAGTAAGACTAGAAATACAACCGGAACCGTTTGTTTCCGTTTCCAGTTTTTCGTCGTGGTAAAGCCACAATTCGCCATCTTTTGAAAGTTGGAGATCGATTTCAACACCATCACAACCTTCGATAGAAAGGGCAAATTCGACTGCTTCTTTGGAATTATCGTGGTAAACAGAATTAAGCATGTTCAAGCCAGTAGCTGCGTGCCCTAGTATTTTAACGGTTTCATTTTCCTGTTTTTTAGCGCAAGAAAAAAGAATACAACTGAATATTAATGCTCTACCAAACATAACTTAATCCAATATTTGCAAAGAAACCTAAGGAATTAACGCCTGTAACTCTTTTAGTAGTTTGGCTATAAAAACGCTCGTTCATCCAACCCGTTGCGATGGAATTTGTAAAGCGCCATTTGTCACCAACTTCTGTTCTTATTCCAAAATACAATTCATTCCAACGGTGAAAATGGGTGGAATTTGCGTTGATTTTTAACAAGGAATAACTGTGCGAAATATAGGGTCCAAAATCAAACTTTTTTCTGGAAACGACAAAATAATTAACGCCTACACTAAGTCTTGGAAAAATACGTTTTTGAAAAATTGAACGGTTTACGCCAAATTCTGCAGAAGCAAATGGCTGCACGTTTCGGAATTCTTTTGAAAAATAACAACCGGAAAAAAAATCTAGTCGGCTCATTCCAAATGCTAATCCTACCTGTTTTTTCGAATCATTGGTAGAATGACTCTGAGCAAAGTAAGAAAACGTTACTAGGAATATCAAAAGAAGAAAGAGTAAAAAGCGTTGCATGAACCAAATATATGTAAACAAAAAAGAATCGCTTAAAGCTTCGGACATTTTTTGCAATGCACTCCTTTTTTCTTGTACTTTTTACAACATTCTTTTTTCTTCTCGCACGCACAATTCAAACAGGAAAACCCATGTTTTAACGCATCTTTCCGGCTATACAATTCTTCCTTCATTCTTATTTAGAATAATTCCAAACAAAGGTAGCCTTTTCGAATTAAAAACACAATTTTTAAGTTTTAATTCTTCCGAAAAAATTAAAACGAGAAATTTATTTTCTATTGAACGGTAGTTTTGAAAGGTTCTTTTTTTAGAAAGTATTGATTATCTATTCAAAACAACTTCAACGGTAAAGAGCGACTTTTCATCATCCATTGGTTCGATACTGAAATGGAGCGGATTTTCTGATTTCATTCTAACCAATAAAAAACCTAATCCTGCGCTGCCAGATTGGGATAGATAACCTTCTGTGAGAATTTTATAATACATTTCTTTGAGGTCATCCTTTTCCATCTGGTTGATGTTTTCGAGGTAAGCAACCAAAGCATCCACCGCATCATTTAAAACAATATTACCAAGAACAATTTTGTAAGATTGTTTACTTTTAAACAGGAATAAAAAACCCAATTGCCTTCCAAAATCATCTTTCGAAGCGTGCAAACGAATATTTTGCAGGCCTTCAATCAATATGGAAAAAGCACGTTTGATGATTTTCTTTTGCTCCCCAAACGAAACCATCATATCTTCTACATTCGAAGCTATTCCGTTGATGAAATCTTGGGAAAAAACTCCAAAATGGTTAACAGAAATAGTACTATTTTCTTCTCGCGTATTTTTATCCAAGTACGATAAATACAAATTTCGAATATCCGAGGCAATTATACTATTTAGGGTTTCGATCATTTCAGAACATTATTTTATCTAAAAATACAGATTAGGTTACATTAATTGGGACAAAATGAACAAATGGTACTTCCAATTTACCATTCCCTGCAGAATTTTCTTTTTTTATGAGATTTCTTCTTAAAAAAAACTAAATAATGGCATAACACTATTCCAAACCAACAATTTCATTTCAAATTCACTTCAATTTCTTGCACAATCTTCGCAACAGCAGGACAAATTTCCGTGTTTTTCAAAGTAAGATCTAAAATCTGGTGGATATTCTTGCGATCTGTGTGCGGGTATTCTCTGCATGCTAAAGGGCGAAATTCATATATACTGCAGGTATTATCTTTTTCGAGGAAGGAACATGGCGATTGCTTTAAAACGTAATCACTGTCTTCATCGAATCGCAAATAGGTTTCAATAAATTGTTTTTCTTTTAAGCGCAAATGCTTTGAAATTCGTTTGATATCGACATCTCGAAATATAGGACTCGTTGTTTTACAGCAGTTTGCGCAATCCAAACAATTTATTTTCTTGAATACTTTTAGGTGTTGCGCGTGGAATGCAGCATCCAAATCTTTTGTTTTTTTCTGTTTGAATTTTTGAAAAGTCTTCTTTAGAGCTTCTTTTTCAGCTTGCGATTTTTCTAGTAATTGATGAAGTTCCTGTTTCAAATTAAGTGGTGTTTTGTAGCGCAAAGCTGCACGTATCTTTCTATATTTACTTGCGAATTTAATGAAAACATGGATAAATTTGATTTAATAATTATTGGCGGAGGACCAGCGGGATATGCAGCAGCGATGCGTGCAATCGATTTCGGGAAAAATGTTTGCCTTATTGAAAAGAATAAAATTGGCGGCGCTGGGGTTTACAATGGTGCTTTGTCTTCGAAAACATTGTGGGAAATTGCCAATAGAGTTGCGGGTATTAACGAAACAATTGTTTCCGATGGTCGCTCTCCGTATGAGATTTCGTGGACAGAAATTAAAAAAACTTTAGCTGAAGCAATGTTTGAACGCAAATTCCAATACTCCTGCCACATAAAA
>JBIKZR010000276.1:0-3460 GCA_044354635.1 Crocinitomicaceae bacterium
AAGATTTTTTATTTCTACGATAATGGATTTTAACTTTTCTATCCCATAATAATTCTTTAGCGCTCTAAAATCTTCTAAGGATCCTCTTGTAAGCACGCGCTCTGCAATAAATAATGAATGTATTTGAGAATCAATATCCTCAAAATTGACATCCCAAAAAAGTGATTTGGGAAAACTGTTTTTAACATCCAACTGCATCAACCAAATGTAGGATAAATTTTTTAATAGAAAGTTGTTTTTCGATTTCATTTTAACACTGTCCCTCACGTTTCAATATATTTGGAGAAGAAAGGGAGTGGAAAGTTATATTAACCGTAAACACTTTATTAAACGAGATTTATTTTATTAACAGTGAACAGCTTATGTTTTTTAAATTAGTTTTTCTTCTAGATTAAACGAGAAAACCAAGATTGGATTCGGCAGCGTTTAACCAAAGCAGAACGACCAGATTTGGTGGAAAAACTCTTGGGAGATCAGCAAAAGACGAGCGAGAAAAAAGTTCCGTAATGGTTGGAGGAAAAGCGTAGGAGATAATTTATTCGTTCTTTATCAATAGTTGTGTTTTCTAAAACGATTAAAAAATCACATTCATTAGGAATCTAGTAGACACAAAAGAACACCTCTAAAATTAATTTAAATTAGTATTCATAGGATTTATAAAATAAAAAAAACCCGCCAATCTTTCGGAAGGCGGGATTTTAATTTTAGATTAAAAATCTTATGCTTCTGGCGTTTCTTCAACCGCTTCTGCTGTTGCTTCACCTTCTTCTTCATCATCATCATCTGTATCCACTGGCTTGGTTGCTCCACGTGCCATTTTAACAGAAACAACAACTGCATTTGCAGGATCTAAAATTGTAACACCTGGAATTGCGATTGCGCCTACACGAATCGATTTACCAATTTTCAACTTAGAAATATCTAAAATAATTGCTTCCGGCAAATCTTGTGGCAATCCCATGCAATTCAAACGACGGAAAACCTGCATTAATTTACCACCAGCCAAAACGCCTGGAGAAGCTCCAGTCAATGTAACTGGCAAACCAACTCTTACTGGTTTTGTTGCGCTCAACTCTAAAAAATCTACGTGTTGAACCGTACCTTTTGTTGGATGTTGTTGCAATTCACGAATAATACCTCTTGCTTTTTTTCCTTCAATTTCCAATTCTACTTGGTAAACGTTTGGAGAAAAAACGATTTTCTCGATATCATTTCTCTTTACTGCGAAGTGAGTTTGCTCACCTTGACCGTAAAGCACACAAGGCACCATTCCTGCAACTCTTACTGCTGCAGCGTCCTTTTTCCCTACGCTCGTTCTTAACGAACCGCTCAATTGTGCTGTTTTCATATATGTATTTATTTATTTACTAATTAATTAAGAGATGATAAAATGTGAACTGATGGATTCGTTTTTCACCATTCTTCGCATGATATCTGCAAATAGATCTGCAACTGTCAGTACTCTTATTTTATCACTCTTTTGTTTCAATGGAATTGTATCTGTTACAATCAATTCCGTCAATTTTGATTTTTCAATTCGTTCAAATGCTGGTCCGGATAATACTGCATGTGTACAAAATGCACGCACACTATTCGCTCCGTTTTCCATGAACAAATCTGCTGCTTTCGTAAGTGTTCCTGCTGTATCAACCATGTCATCAATCAAAATAACATCTTTACCCCGCACGTCACCAATAACTGTCATTTCAGCAATTTCATTCGCAACTTTTCGTTGTTTATGGCAAATTGCCAAGCTAGTGTTTAACTTTTTGGCGTAGGAATTAGCTCGTTTTGCGCCACCAGCATCTGGTGCTGCCATGATTAAGTTCCCATTATTCAATTTCTCCAATTCTGGAAAAAATATTGTGGATGCAAATAAGTGATCTACAGGAACTTCAAAGAATCCTTGAATCTGATCTGCATGTAAATCCATTGTCATGAGACGATCTACACCAGCAGCCATCAACATGTTCGCAACTAATTTTGCACCAATTGCAACCCTTGGTTTGTCTTTACGATCTTGTCGTGCAAACCCAAAATAAGGAATTACAGCGATTATTTTTCTTGCGGATGCTCTTTTTGCCGCATCTACCATCAATAAAAGTTCAAATAAATTATCGCTTGGCGGCATCGTAGATTGGATAATAAAAACATCCTGTCCACGCACCGTTTCTTCAAAAGAAGGTTGAAATTCGCCATCGCTGAACTGCATAACATTCACATCTCCCAATGGAATCCCGTAACTTGCTGCGATTTGTTCAGACAAATGCTTTGTAGCCCGACCAGAAAATATTTTTATACCAATTGACATAAATCTTCTTTAGAAAGGCGCGAAGTTAAGGAAAATATCTGAAAACTGACCATTTATACTTCAAAACAAGAAGATTACTCCAATTTTTTTGTAATTTTTGACATTCACTAAAAAGCAAATTATGTGTTACAGCAATTCCTCGACTTCGAAAAACATAGATCTTTCCAAAAAATACGGCAAGAAAATTCTTGCTGGAATGGATGAAACGCCCATTTATTTTGCCTCTGGATTTAGTTTTCCAACATGGCGAATTGTGACGCAAGAAGATACCTTACAAAGTATGAATTGGGGTTTAATTCCATCTTGGTTTAAGGAACATGACTATAAAGAAATTGCATCTTTGACATTGAATGCCCGTTTGGAAACAGCAGATGAAAAAGCAAGTTTTAAGCACTTGGTGAACCGACAAATGTGCATTGTTCCGTCCAACGGATTTTTTGAATGGCAAACGATTGGAAAAGAAAAAATTCCTTATTTCATTTATCCGACTCATGGAAATATTTTATCTATGGCCGGTTTGTTTGACCAATGGCACGATCCCTTGACAGGAATACTAAAAAAAACCTTTACAATATTGACTTGTCCCGCAAATGAATTGATGGCTGAAATTCATAATTCTAAAAAACGGATGCCAGTACTTTTAAAACCAGAACAAGAAATGGATTGGCTGCAAGGAAAACTGGATTTGGATATTTTGCGAAACCCGGTTGACAGCATCTTTATCAAAGCACATGAAGTTAATCGAAAGTTGTTAGCTAGCAAAAACCAAAACAGTTTAGAAGTTCAATTGCCTTTTAAAAATGATTTTCTTGAACAAGGGAGTTTGTTTTGAGGAGTGGGAATTTACTTTCTTCCTCTTCTTTTTTTCAAATAATCTGTATCTCTTTCGTTGATTAGAATAAACCGCAGACTGATAAAAAAGCGATTCGTTTCGTCAAAATTACTAGCCGGTGTTAAGAAATGGTAGCCCGTTTGTAAGTGAAACCCGTATAATTTATACCCTACCACCGGTGCAATTCCAACACGGTTTTCGTCGAAATTAGTTCTAAAGATTACGTTTGCGCCATACGTCAAACCAACTCTACTCGGTTTTATCCAGTAGCCGGCGTCGTATCCCAAAACATTGTATTTAAAATTATAATTGAACCC
>JBIKZR010000277.1:0-3431 GCA_044354635.1 Crocinitomicaceae bacterium
TGTTATATTCTGTTAAAATACGAAATATACATTTGTAAATCCATAATAGTTTACAAATGTTACTTTGTATAACTTTACAAATTAACGTACATTTGTAGTATAATGAAGCGAGTTGTAGTTGGCCTTTCGGGCGGTGTGGATTCTAGCGTTGCTGCACACCTACTTATCCAGCAGGGATATGAAGTAATTGGAATGTTTATGCGGAATTGGCATGACGAAAGTGTTACGCTTTCCGATGAATGTCCATGGATTGATGACTCCAATGACGCTTTGTTGATCGCACAGCAACTTGGGATTCCTTTTCAGGTAATCGACCTAAGTGCGGAATACAAAGATCGGATTGTGGATTATATGTTTAACGAATACGAAATTGGACGCACGCCAAACCCAGACATTTTATGTAATCGCGAGATAAAGTTTGATGTCTTTTTGAAAGCAGCATTGGAATTAGGAGCGGATTACGTTGCTACGGGTCATTACTGCAGGAGGATAGAGCATTCAGACGGTTCGTTTGGTTTAGTAGCGGGAAGAGATCCAAATAAAGACCAATCGTACTTTCTATGTCAGTTAAACCAAGAGCAATTATCCAAAGCACTTTTCCCAGTCGGTGAATTGACTAAGCCTGAAGTCCGAACCATCGCAACGGAATTAGACCTAGTTACGGCAGACAAAAAGGATTCTCAAGGACTTTGCTTTGTTGGAAAAATTAGTTTACCTCAATTTTTGCAGCAGAAATTAAAGGCAAAAGAAGGTTTCGTTATAGAAATCCCAAAGAAAACAGCGCAATTTGATGCGTACGATTCCATTCCGGTCAACCTGGACAATATTGAGAGACTAGCAAAACCGTTTGTTTATTCAGTTGAAATGGGACAAAAAGTAGCAGGGCACCAAGGCGCACATTACTACACGATTGGTCAGCGCAAAGGTTTGCATATTGGCGGTCGACCAGAACCTTCCTTCGTGATTGGGTTGGATACGGAAACGAATAGTGTTTATTCCGGTCAAACAGACGAGCATCCCGGGTTAAATAGATGGGCGCTAAAAATTGGAAATCAAGACATTCATTGGATTAACCTAAAGTATAAAATGAATGTGAATTCTATTCTGTCGTGTTCGGTTCGGATTAGATATCGACAAAAACTAAAGAAAGCGACATTATTTCTTAAAGATGACGGTTTGTTTATTTTGTTTTCGGAGAAGCAGAAAGGAATTACTCCAGGACAATTTGCAGCTTGGTACATCGGTGAGGAACTAGTTGGTTCCGGTGTTATCGTTGCATAAATCCTTTATCTATTTGGCTGGTAGGTATTCTGAAAATGTATTATCTTCGTGAAATTCAAGAATTCTAACCACATTTTTTCGTTTTGTATCTGCAGTTGTTTGCAATTCTCCAGTTGATTTATATACCGATTTTTCAGATTTCGAATTTACCGCCCCATCATCTTCTGATTTTCTAATGTTTTGGGCATTGTCCTGCATCACGCCAGTAATCAACCAATGTGCATTAACTCTAGGAAAATGCGTTACGATTTTCTCTAAAAAATCAAGACTTGGCTTATTTCTTCCAGATAAAACATGGCTAACATTGGATCGTTGTACTCCAAGCTTATCTGCAAATGACGATGGTGTAATCGAATGCATTTTTAGTATCAACTGTAGTCTTTCTTGTATTAACATTTGTAAATTATTTACTATAAACAAATGTAGTGATAAAAGTTTATAAATGATAACTAAACCTTTTTGACATAAAAAAAGGAGCTAACGTTAGCTCCTTATATAATTGATACTAAATTAATTAGTTCAAATGAATGTTGTGAAAAATAGAACGACTTACAACATTGCTAATCTGGTCTGCATTTTTTAACGCATCCATTAATTGTGCGACTTCAAAAATGTTTAGTTTACTTTTTGTACCCTGCACCCTATGCTGAGATAGCTTATATTGTGCAAGTTTAACAGAATTATTAATCATATCTTTTACTTTAAATTTATATTTCTCTAACTGAATACAATGCGGTGTACGTTAGCTTGTTTTATAAAGTTTCAAAAAAAGTATAATTAATTAAGTAATGTATACAATTATCACAAGTATTATTAGAGATATAGAAGATTAATACGCTGTAAAACAGCTATTTAATCAGTAATAAATAGGGACACAAAAGTATTTGATTTTGAAAGAATATGCAGCAGCAGCATAAAAAAAGCTATAAAAAATTCCTTTTAGATGCTGTTTTTAGGGAGTTGGTGGAAGTTTTTGAAATAAGAATCTAACACTTAACTAATTATTTTTTAGCAATCAATGGATAGATTAAATTTTCCAATCCATTTAATTTTATTTCATAAATCAACTGCAATTGTGCGCCAAGTTTTCCGGCTGGAAATCCTTTTCCACGATACCAGACCAAATAATTCTCAGGTAATTTAATAAGGTAATAACCTTTGTACTTGCCATAAGGCATTACCGTATTTGCTAGTTTTAGTAGCTCCTGCTGTGAATTCAATTGGTTCAAATGGTGCTAATTAGTTGGATATTGGTGTTTTAATGATTATTTCTAATAAGTACGTCCAAAATTTTTGAACGGAAGAAATTTGAACCTTTTCGTCTGGCGAATGTGCCGCACGAATATTAGGCCCAAATGAAATCATATCCACACCTGGTAAATGTTTTCCTAGAATACCGCATTCTAATCCTGCGTGACATGCCTTTACTTTTGGTTCATCTTTGAACATTTCTCGGTAAAGATCCGTCATCAAATTTAAAATTACTGAATTTGTATTTGGCTGCCATCCAGGATAATCGCCATTCTGAACCACATTACAACCCATATTTTCAAAAGCGGATCGAATTGCATTCGCGACATCGGATTTCGTTGTTTCCACACTGCTTCTTTGTAAGGATTGCGTTGTGAATTTTCCATCTGCTATGATAACGCGCGCTAAACTGGAGGACGCTTCTACTAAGTCGTTAATATCCGGACTCATGCGGAAAACGCCATTATTAACGGAATAAAGTGTGTTGAGTATTTTTTTTAAATCTTCTCCCGAAACTGCCAGTTCGCTAATGCCAGTATTTTGGGTAGTGATTTCAAGGTTAGGTTCAATCGATGCGTATTCTGCTTTTAAAACTGTAGTGAATTTATCAATTCCCACTAAAAACGCTTCTTTTTGCGCCGTTTTTACAGCAACGCATGCACTTGCTTCTCTAGGGATGGCATTTCTTAAACTTCCACCATCAAATGAAATTAATTGCATTTCGAATTGCGATTGAAGGCTGTAAAATAAGCGCGTTAAGATCTTATTAGCATTTCCTCTACCCTTGTCAATATCCATTCCAGAATGGCCACCCAATAAGCCTCGAATGGAAACTTTTAAAAATTCAGAAGATTCATTTATAGGTACTTGTGTATATTCATATGAAGTATTAGTATCGA
>JBIKZR010000278.1:0-3391 GCA_044354635.1 Crocinitomicaceae bacterium
TCCAACCCGACGCGGACCAGTTACCAGAACGATTTTACTTTGGGAAATATTTTTTGTTAATTGGGTAAATTGCAAGCGTTTGATCATAGCATTGATTTTAAACAAATCTACTAGAATTATTCAATTTATCGCTTAATTATCGTGATTTCTGCGAAATTTATTCGAACCAGATTTTACTGAAGAATGCATTTGGGCGGTTGGAATGCATAAATTTATTGCCGCCATACGCTTTCAAAATGAGTAAATATTTGTCGTTTTGAATGACGCGTACCCAATGAATTCCTTCTGTATACGTATCCGATAATCCTTCATAAATCTCCGAACCATTATCCAAATAAAGGTGTTTCACTTTTGAAGCATCTGGACTTGCGATATAAATTGCTGCGTGTTCCTCCAAACTGGTTTCATCTTCAATCGGCACAATTTCCATGGAATACGTATTCCCCTGTCCCATTTCTCGGTAAATCAAATACGGATGGTTGTCCCAAATTTTCAATTCCATAGGTTTTCCTGGAAATTCTGCATTTATACCAATCGTATCGTTCACATACGTATATGTTTTTTTGGATTTTACGGCAGATTTTTCCGCGAACAATTCTTCTGAAAAAGTGGCGCTCACTTTTCTTACTTTGTACCCTTTCTTTCGCAATAAATTAATAAGGCCATTTTCCCCGGCAAGATGTCCTGCTCCAACAGCGCAAAACAAGCTCTGCTTTTTGATTAAGCTATCCAAACCAATTACCATTTGGATATTTCTATCCACGATGAAATCCTCGTACATTCCAGGGGAATAACTCAAGGTAACGCGCATCATTCTATCCAAGGAATAAATATCGCCTTTTAGATAGAGTTCAATCATTTTTTCCTGCATCGGATTGAAAAGGTTTTGACCGACAGCGCCAAGATCAGGCTGCATCCATTCGGATGCCAAATCCAATTGCTTGTCTACGGTTTCTAAAGCAAAGAATTTTTTACCCGCGTTGTAGCAATATTGTAGAAAATAGGCATCCAAAAATTGGGGCATTCCATCTTCGTTGCCATAAATAGTTTTCGTTGCTTTATTCGACGCAGTGTAGGGATTTCCGTTACTATCGTATAGGATAGTAAGTTCTTCTTTTCGGGTGTCCCAATCTTCAAACAAAGAAAAGATATCTGTTTCCAAGACAATCGCTTCCGCCTTTTCCAAAGCAACGTAGGTTGAATCAGAAAAACGAAACAACCGTTTGTCGTTGGAATGCAAACTCCCGAAGAGAAAACTTTTTTTCTTCAAGCCATTACCGGAAATCTCCCACAACAGTTCATTCTCACTTTGTATGGTTTGTGTCCAAGCGGATGAGCAAAGTAAACAACCAATAATCCATTTCCACATAATCAATTCTATCGTTTTCTTAAAGTTACAAAAAATTGTCAAAAATCACGCAATAATTCGTTCAATATGTTGGTCACCAAAAGCATACGGCATATATGCCAAAGATGGAATTGGTTTTGTAATTAGAATCGGAGATCGCCTTCCTAAGGCAATTTTTCCATGCGATTCGCTTAATCCCATTGCGTATGCAGCATTTACAGAGAGCGCATTGAAGGCTTCCTCTGGTGTCATTCTCAATTGAACACACGCCAGCGACCACACAAAATTCAAGTTTCCGGAAGGCGTTGTTCCAGGGTTGAAATCACTTGCCAAAGCTAAGGGCAAACCGCTGTCCAATAACAAACGGGCATTTCCGTACGGAATTCCAATAAAGAAAGAACAACTTGGTAAAATTGTAGGCATACACGTGGAATCCTTCAGCGCAAGGATATCTTCTTCGGATAATTCTTCCAAATGATCTACCGTTAAAGCATTTAGTTCAACCGCTTTTTTTATGCCACCCATCGCCGTAAATTGATTCACGTGCACTTTGGGAACAAGTCCATATTTTGCGCCAGCCAAAAGAATTTCTTCCATTTGTTCCACGGAGAAATAGTTGCGTTCACAGAAAACATCGATGAAATCCGCTAAATTTTCTTCTGCCACTTTTGGCAACATCTCTTGGATGATTAAATCTATGTATGCTTGCTTGTTTTCTTTGAATGCTGTAGGAAAAGCATGTGCCGCCAAAAATGTAGCTTTTAGTTCAATTCCACACGAATCTTTTAAGCGTTTTATTACGCGCAGCATTTTTAGTTCCGATTCGACCGACAAACCATAGCCGGATTTTATTTCCAGTGCTCCCGTTCCATAAGAAATTAATACTTTAATTCGCTCGCTTGCCTGCTCAAAAAGTTCGTCTTCCGACAGTGCATTTAGCCGGTTTGCAGAATTTAAAATCCCACCACCTTTTAAAGCAATTTCTTCATACGATAAACCATTGATTCTGTCCACAAATTCCTCTTCTCGACTTTTGGCAAAAACGGTATGCGTATGGGAATCGCAAAATGCGGGCAATACAAATCTTCCGTCCGCATCTATAATTTCCAAATCTCTCCAGTCGTCAATTCCTCCCCAATCTTCCATCGATCCATAGGCCACAACCATTCCATCTTCCAAAGCCAAAAAGGCATTTTCAATAATTGGGAGAACTTTCATTTCCGCGCCTTTTAAAACACTTGGGATATTTTCCCCAACTTGGACAAGGCCTTTAATGTTTTTAATCAGAATTTTTTTCATGGACTACAAGGCAAAATAATTAACTTAGTTGCACAAAAATACTATCATTCTAATGAAAAGTCTTCTACTATTTTATTTCCTTGTGTTATTTAGTGTTAATTATGCGCAAACTTTTACAGGAGGAAGTGGCTTAATCCTAGATTACCAAACGGTTGATATTCCGATAAATGTTAGCGTACCGCAGACTTCTATTAACACAACATCGTTTGGATTGGAAACAGTTTGCATAAATTTAACCCATACGTACTTAAGTGATATTAGTGTAAAATTAGTTGCGCCAGATGGCACGGTAAAAATTCTTTCTGCTGGAATTGGTGGTGGAGATGACGACATGTTAAATACCTGTTTTAATGGCTTTGCGGCTAATTCCATAACTTCTGGAAGCGCGCCCTATTCTGGAACTTTTGCTCCGATGAGTCAAATGGGCGCTGTGAACAATGGTCAAAATCCGAATGGCATCTGGAAATTACGCGTGACAGATAATGCGGGTGCGGATGAAGGAACTGTTTTAAATTGGTCTATTACTTTTGGCGGTAATCCCAACGATTATTTTCAGTTTTCTGAATCAGATTTACCAATCGTTGTAATTGAAACAAATGGCGAAGCAATTGGCAACGATGTGAAAATTTCGGCCGATATGGGAATCATTTACAATGGTGAAGGAAACCGAAATTATTTAACAGATATTTTCAACGAATACAATGGGAAGATTGGCATTGAATACCGGGGAAATTATTCTCTTTC
>JBIKZR010000279.1:0-3379 GCA_044354635.1 Crocinitomicaceae bacterium
AGTCGTATTTGCGCCCGATTCATTGATTATTTTCCCTAATGAATCAATTGCTGACCATCTTCCGTTTTCATAGGAAGCAACCATGATTTTACAGTTGTAATTGTAGCCTTCATCGGAGCACAAACTGAAGTAGAATTTTTTGCCATCGTTGGAAAATGAGCCATTTCCAGTGCTGAATTTCTCTACAAAAAGGGACTCAATTCTCTCGGAAGCTGCAGGCTTCCCTTCTAGGATAGGAGATTGATACAAGCGGGTTTTATAGTTTTTAGTATACACCTCCTCCGAAAGATTGATTGAATCGGCACGCAGGGAAGAAAATAATAATTTGCCATCTTGAACAGTATGACCGAATTCGGTATCTGGCGAATTTACCGTTTCTGGAAGCCGCGAAAAAACAACATTGGAAGTATCGTTCACCGCAGTTTTTGCCCAAAGACAGGATTCCATTTCCCGTTTCGATTTCAAGTAATTATACCCTTTTTTATCTTTGGAGAATTTCTTTTTCGCCAGTTTAAAGGTTTCCAACGCTTCGGCATATTTCCCATTGTGTTTTTGCATTAATCCTAGCTGAATTAGCGACATCGGATAAAGTGCTGCGGATTCCCGGTCATAAACTTTTGCATAGTAAAATTCTGCTTTTCGGTAGTCCTTAAAAGCGCGCAATGCTTCTGCATATTTCCAAAGAATTTCTACGGAATTGGAGTCGATTTCCATCGCTTTTTCGTATAATTCCACTGAATAATAGTAATCGCCGTTGGAATATTTGTCTTCTGCAGCCTTCAGGTAATTCCCCAGATTAGACTGTGAAAAAAAACCATTCCCAAGGAAAAGACAAAATAGTGCTATCAGATAAAATCTGGACATACGCGGTGGTTTACTTTTTTGGGTTTAAAATGGTGCAGAATATAGCGGGTGGCAATTTCAAATCCACCACGAAGATTACTCGCTGGAACTAATTTGGAGAAATTTATATCGTAGCTTATTCCGACAAACCAATCTTGGTAGTCCATTCCAATGCTTAGATATGCAGCGTCTTTGTTTCGAAACCATAATCCTGCATACAAAGCCCGATAGGCTTTTGCGTTTTGCAGCAAGGTATATTTCAAAGAAGAACCTAAATTTATTTCACGGTATTTTCCTTGGAATGAAACGGACAAACTTGGTGCTAAATCCCAATCAACATCTAACTTGTAAAGTGCCTTTGCGAAAATATTCATACGAATATCACGCGGCACAATTTGCGTATAAAAACCATGGTTTGGTCGGTTTAGGTTGTAGAATCCAATTCCTGCAGTAATCGTTTGTCGTTTACTTCGATAGTATTCATAAATCGCACCAAGTCCAATTGTGGCATTGACTTTAGTGTCGGATTGGTAAATTTCGTTTGTTGGTAAGGTAGGATCAAAATTTACGCCATTGAACTGGTTGTCAAAGTACAGTTGATTCGAATTTACTTGTCTGTGATTGATTCCAAGAGAAATTCCCGGACGAATCGAATGGCTTGAATCCGCTGAGAGTTTAATCAAATAAGAAGCATTTCCTTGAAATTCAATCGTTCGAAGTTTTCCATCGCCGACAACATCGTGAAAAAAAAGCATGCCTAAACCAATTTTTTTGGCGTTGTTTAGGCGAGTATCCGCTGAAACAGAAAAAGTACTGAACGGCACGGTAACACTTTTCCATTGATTTCGGTAGTTGGCAACAAAGCGATAATCCCCATTGAAATGGCCTGTATTCCCTGGGTTTTGAAACAATGGAATGTCGTTGAATTGCGACCAATGTATATCCTGTCCAAAAGACATGGAAATCTTAAGAACAATAAAAAAGACAAGAAGGATGTTATTTTTCAACTACCAATACGAATCAGCTATGAAGATATAGAAATTTTATTTAACAAGAAAATCGAACCTGAAATACTTGCAATTCCACTTGAGAAAAAGAGAGGATTTAAGGCGTTGATAGTGAAATTGGCAGTATTTTTCCCTTGATCCATTGATTTGCGTTCAAGGAAAAATCAACAATAAATTCCGCCATTTTTTCCGCTGAAACAGGAGCTTGGTATCCAGGGAACGCTTCGTCGAGCATTTCAGTTTGCGCAGCGCCCAAACACAAGCAATTCATGCTGATTGGTGCGTCTTTGTATTCCTCTGAAAACAACTCTGTGAAACTGCAAACCGCAGCTTTTGAAGTAGAATAGGCGCTTAATCCAGCAAATTTAACAGAACCTTGGAATCCTCCCATTGAACTGATATTCACGATGTGGCCATTGGTCGGCAGCATTTTTGGAAGTGCAGCTTGAACCGTTTCCATCACGCCAATAACATTAACTTGGTAACACAAATGAATATCTTCGTGCGATAAATCCGTGAACGCTTTATTCACGAGTTTACCTGCATTATTCACTAAAATATCGATTGGATTTAAATGGGAGAAAATTGCTTGAGCCTGCATGAAAACGGATTTGCTTAAATCAAAGGCATAACAACGCACGTTTTTTAAACCTTGAAAATTTTGCACCATCTTTTCTTGGTTTCTAGACAATGCAATGACTTCATTGTTTGAATTTTTAGCGAAAAGTTTTACCATTTCACAACCTATTCCTCGGCTTGCGCCAACCACTACAATTGTTTTTTTATGCATCGAATGAAATCGTAAGTTCCTCACTCGACGGATGAGCTTGGCACGTTAAAATATAACCTTCCTGAATTTCCTTTTCCGTTAGGGAATAATTCATTGTCATCGTTGCGGATCCTTTTATAACTTTTGCTTTACAGGAGCAACAAACGCCTCCACGACAAGAGAATGGCGCGTCCAATCCTGCTTTTTCCGCTGCATCTAATAGCGATTTCCCACTCGGTGAAAGCGAGAATACTACTTCTTCAGCATCCAAAATAGCAGTTACTTTTGATTCATTATTAAATTCGGATACAACAACTGTTTCTTCTTGTTTCATCAAAATAGGCGTAGTAAATAATTCAAAGTGAATTTTTGATTTTGCGACGCCAAAAAACTCCAAAGTACTGGAAACGTCAAGAATCATCTGTTCCGGACCACAAATGAAATAGGCATCCGCTTTTAAAATGTCCAAATTTGCTTTGATTTGATTGGTAAATGTTTCCTTATCCAACCGCCCAAATTCATATCCTTCAATCGTTTCACCACTTAAAAAATAATGTTTCAAAGTATGCTTTAACGTGTCTAATTCCTGCTTGAAAATAATGGATTCAAGGGTTCGATTCCCATAAAAAAGTGTCATTTTACCACTCCGTTTTTCTAGCGATTTTGCGATAGATATAATTGGCGTAATTCCACTTCCTGCTGCAATTGCAATAACATTTTTATCCGAGTCGCCAAGCAGGAAATTTCCTTGAGGTTTCGC
>JBIKZR010000280.1:0-3373 GCA_044354635.1 Crocinitomicaceae bacterium
AAATGGCGGATTAATTTATGTAACCATGTACATGGCGCTTGCTGGAATGGGTGACGGCGCACAAATAATTATTGCACGAAGAATTGGGCAAGAAAACACCAACGCGATAGGACGAATATTTGGCACCTCTATTCTTACACATTTTATAATTGCTTTTTTCCTCTTTGCCATTTTACAGTTTTTAATGCCTCAATTTTTGAATTTTTATTCCAGAAATCAGGAATTGAGTGGCTTGCAAGGAGATTATATCCAAATTAGAAGTTTCGCACTGTTTTTTGCAATGATTACCTTATCTATTCAAGCTTTTTTTCTGGCAAACGGAAAAACGTGGGTTGTTTTAATCGCTGCGCTAATCACTGCAGGAACAAATGTTGTTCTGGATTATGTGTTGATTTTCGGTAAAGCAGGATTCCCAGAAATGGGATTAAAAGGTGCGGCTTGGGCTTCCACAGTTGCAGATGGCGCCGGAATGCTGTTTTTAGCACTCTTTTTAGTTTTTTCAAAGGAACGGAAAGAATACAAGCTCTTCTCCCATTTTTCAGTCAATTTCCCTTCGATGAAGGAATTATTTAAAATCGGCAGTCCATTGATGTTTCAAGGATTCATTGCATTGGCGACTTGGACAATTTTTTTCACATGGATTGAGCAGATTGGAACGTTTGAATTAACCGTTTCACAAAACATACGTTCGATTTATTTTTTGGCATTTGTTCCAATTTGGGGTTTCGCAGGGACAACCAAAACATACATTTCACAATACATTGGTAAAGGAGATTTACATTCCCTAAAGCAGATTCAGCGAAGAATCCAGTTTTTAACCATCGTTTTCCTCTTGTTTTTTTTCCATGGCGCATTTCTGTATCCAGAACAATTAGTAGGTTTTATAAATCCACAGGAAGAATATATAGAAAAGAGTGCCGACATCATGCGCTTTATATCTACTTCCATTTTCATGTTCGGCTTGTTCAGTGTTTACTTTCAAACGATCAATGGAAGCGGCAATACGATGGTAACGTTTTCGATTGAGGTAATTTGTGTCGGTATTTACATTATCGCTGCGTATTTATTGATAAAAGTATTTCACGTAGATCTTTTTTGGATTTGGTCGGTGGAATACATTTATTTTGGATGTATGGGATTATTGTCTATTTTGTATTTGCGTTATTTCAACTGGAAGAAAAAAGAAGTCTAATGGAAAAAAATACAGGAGCTGCAGCAAAAAAAGAGTTTAGAATAGTTTTCATGGGAACGCCAGATTTTGCCGTTCGAATTCTGGATGAATTGATTCAAAAGGAATTTTCACTGGTTGGTGTAATTACAGCTCCAGATAAACCTGCAGGACGCGGACAACAATTGAATGAAAGTGCTGTCAAAAAGTATGCAGTAGAAAAAAATCTACCCGTTCTGCAACCAACGAATTTAAAGGACGAAATATTCCTAGAAGAACTAATTGCGCTGCAAGCAGATTTATTTGTTGTAGTAGCCTTTAGAATGCTCCCTGAAATCGTTTGGTCGATGCCACCTCAGGGAACAATCAACTTACATGCTTCCCTTTTACCGAATTACCGCGGTGCTGCACCAATAAATTGGGCAATACTAAATGGTGAAACGGAAACTGGCGTTACCACGTTTTTCATAGAGAAAGAAATCGATACCGGAAAAGTGATTGACCGGGAAACCTTAAGCATTGGTGAAAATGAAACTGTTGGTGAATTGCACGATCGGTTAATGGATCTCGGAGCGAAGGTTTGTGCAACTACGGTTCAAAAAATACTGGAAGGAAAGGTTAGCGGAATCAATCAATTGGATTTATTGGAAGGCGAAGAAAAAAGTGCACCAAAACTTTTCAAAGAAACGTGCGAAATCAGCTGGAATCAACCTGTGGCTATAGTTCACAATTTTATCCGAGGACTTTCCCCCTATCCTGCAGCGTGGTGTATTTTGGAAAACGAGTTAAAAGGAGAGAAAAAAACCTTCAAGCTATTTTATTCGGAGAAAACGAATCGACTAGTTAACAATAGAACCGAAATTTTGCAGGACAAAGATGGAATCTATTTTCCATGCAAAGATTTTTATCTTAAGATTACGGAATTGCAGATGGAAGGGAAACGAAAAATGCATTTCAAGGACTTTTTAGCCGGAAACAAGGTGTCGGATTGGAAACTAATCAGCTAAAATTATAGCCATTAATCTAGAATATTCGTCGAAATCCTTTGATAAAACGGGCGTTTTAAGCCATGTTATCAACAAATAACTACTTTTTTCAACAAAAACGCACTTTTTTTTGGTAAAATACTTGCGTAGCTTGAGGAATCCGATATATTTGCTTCGAATATTAATTACAAACATTCAAAAACCCAAACTATGAACAAAGCAGAATTGATTGATGCTATTGCATCAGAAGCAGGATTATCAAAAGCAGATGCTAAAAAAGCATTGGACGGATTTGTTGTTGCAACAGCTAGCGCGTTGAAAGCAGGAGACAGAATCTCTTTAGTAGGATTCGGATCTTTCTCAGTTTCTAACAGAGCTGCAAGAACAGGACGTAACCCACAAACTGGAAAAGAAATTAAAATCGCTGCTAAGAACGTTGTACGTTTCAAAGCTGGTGCTGAACTTTCTGGAAAAGTTAATTAATCCTTTCTTTCAAGAAATTAAAAGGGGAATCGAAAGGTTCTCCTTTTTTTTGTGCTTAACTTTTGTTTTTGGTAGAATTATACATTTTAGATTGCCGCAGCCAGTATCGACTTTAAGAAAATAATTTGGGATTTGTACAATTGAATGAAATAAAAAAAGGCTGACCAAATTGGAAAGCCTTTTACTTGTAGCGAGAGAGAGATTTGAACTCTCGACCTCAGGGTTATGAATCCTGCGCTCTAACCAACTGAGCTACCTCGCCATCTAAAATTGTGTTGGTTTTGCGGGTGCAAATATACAAGTTATTTTTTCTTTATTTAACAGAAATGACAGTTAATTTCGTGCTTTCTGATAATCAACTGATTTTCAAAGTGAAATCATGAACGATCCGCTTCAAAAAGGAGTTTCGTTTTGTGCTTTAACGTTCTAAGTACAAAGGAGAATAACAAAGCTGCAACTAAAACAATACCATGCGAAGCAAGAAACTGCGGTTTCCCAGCAATAAACGATTCACGCAGGAAGGCAACAAAAACAAACCCAATTACTGTAGCGGAGATGCCAGAATATTCTCTTCTCAAAATTGTTTTCATGGAAAACGGAATCTCTGTTTTAATGTGGTTTTTGAAACTTGGCCAAAATGGCGGCACCTTCATTGACCAACTAACATATTCTTCGCCAAATTTACGCTCCAGGAATCGCTCTTCCGCAAACATAATTCGCTCGTAATACAACCAAA
>JBIKZR010000281.1:0-3371 GCA_044354635.1 Crocinitomicaceae bacterium
TATAGCGAATACTCGTAGCTGTAATTTCTTCTGATCCATCGGTGAACTTTGGGTATTCGACTTTTACACTATCCTTATCGTAGGAATATCTTGCCCAAACTTCATCTTTATTTAAATCAATTAATAAATATCCTGCCGACATGGTAATTTCTCCATAAATCAATTTCGCATCGCCATACAAATGCACTTGTTTATTTTTTAAATCGGTGTAAATAGAATCTCTGGAAGAGTAATAAATAACATCTTCGATGCTTTCGTCGTTCAATTTTAAAGTATCTCTGAAAGAATTTGTTTGGGCGTAACTATCCACTGCTCCCAACATTATTAACAATGTACCGAAGATAAAAATGAATATGGAACGTTTATTGGTCAAAAATCCAATGTAAATTTGTTCGTGTTTTATGAATAATGGTGCAAAACTATTAAAATTAGCTCTTACCAATGGAAAAAATATTGACTTATAACAGAAACCTGCTTTATTTATTGTTTTTTGCACTTTTTAGCAGCGCGTTTGGTTTTGGTCAAAATTCAACTACAGAACAACGCACAATTAAAACAATCGTTATTGACGCTGGACATGGCGGGAAAGATCCGGGTTGCCATGGGGCTTCTGCTAACGAAAAAACGGTTTGTCTTAATATTGCTCTCAAGCTTGGCGAATCCATCAAGAAAAAATATCCTGGAATAAAAGTGATTTATACCCGCGACAAAGATGTTTTTGTAGAATTGGACGAACGTGCCAATATTGCTAACAAGTCGAAAGCAGATCTTTTTATTTGTATTCATGCAAATGCGGCAAGTGCCACAGCGTATGGCGCTGAAACGTATGTTCTTGGTTTGCACAGAACAGAATCCCAACAAAAAGTTGCGGAACGTGAAAATTCAACGATTTATTTAGAGGAAGATAAAGGGGAAAAATACAAAGATTTTGATTTGTCGCCAGATGCAATTATTGCCCGTCAAATTCAATTAAAAGTATTCCTAGATCAATCCATAAGTTTTGCAGATAAATTGCAAAAAGAATTCACAAAACTTGGGCGATACAACCGAGGAGTCAAACAAGCTGGATTTTTGGTTTTATACAAAACAACGATGCCGAGCGTTTTGATTGAAACAGGATTTTTAACCAATCCATCGGAAGAGAAGTTTTTATCCGATACTGTCGGACAGCGAAAAATGGCTGCTTCCATGTTTTCTGCATTTGAAAAATACAAAATGGAATTGGAAGGCGTAGATTCAAAAACATTGGTCAACAACGAAAGCACGCCAGTAACTTCTAATACGGTGGAGGAAAATCTAGAAAAAGATAAAGTTGTTTTTCGCGTTCAAATAGAAACTTCTGAGACGAAAGTTGCAACAACATCTGCTAAGTTTAACGGCTTAAATATATTTGAATATAAGCAAGATAATTTATACAAATACACTGCAGGAAGATTTATCCATGATTTCAAGGCTGCGAATTTGTACAAAAATGAACTTCGTTTGCAAGGTTTTCAACACGCTTTTGTTGTTGCCTTTCTAAATGGAGAACGTATTAATTTAGAAAAAGCTATTAAATTAGCAGAAAAATAAGATTTTGAAGATCTCTAAAGAAATTAAAACAGGTATAATCGCAATTGCAGCGGTTGGATTACTGATTGCAGGTGTCAACTTTTTGAAAGGTAACAGCTTTTTTGGCGGTGACGATGTGTATACTGTTTATTTCCCGAATTCTGGCGGTGTTGCTGTTTCAGGATCTGTAATCGTAAATGGCGTAACCGTTGGAAAAGTATTGAGTATTGATCTCACCAATAGTAAAGATTCTACTAGAAAAGTTATCATGACTTTTAATATCCAAGAAAGAAATTTCAAAATACCGCGAGGTTCTGTTATTGAAGCTGGCGCAATCGATTTATTCAATAAAGGACTTATTTTAAAGATGAATCCGGACCTTACGGGTGGTTTTTATAAACCTGGAGATGAATTTCAGGGGATCGTCTCCATTGATATTACTTCGCAAGTAAAAGCATACGCAGATCCTTTAGTTCAAAAGGTACAAGTTGCGCTAAGTTCTATTGATAATATGGTGAATTCGCTTTCTGCATTTTGGGATACAACTGCAACTTCTCAGTTGAAAGGAAGCATGAAGGAGTTACAAATTGCTATTCATAAGTTAGGGAATGTTGCTGGTGAAGTAGAAGGGATGTTAATTAGCGAGAAAGTTAAGTTCGCTAAAATAATGACCAATGTAGAAAGTATTACCTTAAACTTAAAGAAAAGTAACGAGGAGGTTTCTTCGATTATTGGAAACACTAAAAAACTAACCGACGACTTGGTAACTGCTGATTTTAAAACGGTTATCTCCAACGCTTCTCAAACGTTAAAAAACCTTAATGCAGTTTTAGATAATGCGCAAAAAGGAAACGGCTCACTTGGAAAGCTCTTGAACGATGAAAAATTGTACAATGAATTGGTTGGAACGAACAATGACCTGCAGAATCTTGTTACTGATTTGACCTTGCATCCGGAGCGGTATATTCACTTCTCCGTTTTAGGGTCAAAGACAAAAGGCGTTCCCCTGACGGGCAATGAAGAAAAAAAATTAAGAAAATTATTAGACTCAATTCCGGATTAAAATATGGTTTCAAGTATACTTTTTGCTTTATTAGCGTTGATTGGAATAGGATTTTTCACGTTCAATCTATTGAAAATTCGCTCCAATATTCAACTCGGAAGAAAAATTGATCGAACAGACAATCCTTCTAAACGTTGGAAAACGATGTTACTCGTGGCTTTCGGACAGAAGAAAATGTTCTCGCGTCCTATTCCAGCATTACTTCATTTTTGTCTGTATGCTGCCTTCGTAATAACACAAATCGAATTAATCGAGATTTTCGTGGATGGAATATCTGGGCACCACCGCGTTTTTAGAGATGCATTAGGTGGGTTCTATACTTTTACCGTAAGTTTTATTGAGGTTTTATCTGTACTTGCTTTGTTGGCAACTTTCGCCTTTCTATGGAGAAGAAATTTATTGAAGTTGCCACGTTTAACCATGCAGGAACTCGCTGGTTGGCCAAAAAAAGATGCGAACTTAATTTTAATGATGGAAGTAGTATTAGTGTGCTGTATTTTCATGATGAATGGGGCGGATGAAGCACTTTACTTAAAAGGAGCTTCGCATTATGCTTCGGAAGCAGGGTCTTTTGGCTTTACGGTTTCTAGTTTTCTCGGAGATTCTTTTTTCTCAAATTTCTCTCTGGAAAGCCTTCATTTGATAGAACGAATTGGTTGGTGGGGACATATAATAATGGTTTTTTCCTTCTTAAATTACCTGCCTTATTCCAAACATTTCCACATTCTATTGGCATTTCCAAATACCTATTATTCTA
>JBIKZR010000282.1:0-3363 GCA_044354635.1 Crocinitomicaceae bacterium
TCTTTTCTTTCTGAAAACGATTACTTTATCACCTTTAACGTGATCCATTACTTCCGCAGTTACCGAAGCACCTGCTATAGCTGGGGCGCCAACATTGATCTTTCCATCGTTGTCAATCAACAAAACTCGGTCAAATTCAATTTTTGATCCTGTTTCTGCTGCTAAACGGTGTACAAAGATTTTTTGGTCTTTTTGCACTTTAAACTGCTGCCCTGCTATCTCTACAATTGCGTACATATAGCTTGTTTTATTTATTACTTATCTAAAATTCGGATGGCAAAGATAGAAAAAAAAGTTTATAACACAACAGTGTGGAATATTATTTTGCTTTTTGAAATTTCATTTTTAATTGCAGCCAATAATTCGCTATGAACACACCGCTTAATATAACCCCCATAGAGGCGATTTGGCTCCAGCCAATTTCTTCGCCAAAACCAACACCAATAAGCACCGCGACAATTGGAATAAAGTACGTAACTCCGCTAGCAAATAGCGCGGAAGAATAGGAGATTATTTGATTGAATACGATTACGGCCAATGCAGTTCCTACGACAGATAAAATGAAAATATAGCCCAACCCTTCCATCGCAAATTTATTGGTTTGAATTGTCTGTAAAGTGCCAGAAGAATAACTCACAAAAAAAGCAGGCAAAAGCACTATAAAAAATGCAAGTGACGTAATTTCCACAGCTTTGAACATGTGTAACGTGTGTTTAATCGTATTCAAACTAATCGCGTACAACAAAGTTGCAAGTACGATTGCTAAAATAGGATACCATGTTCCTGAAATGGAGGAGTTTTTTCCAGCGAGCATCAACAGAATAATACCAATTGCTCCAACCAAAACGCCAATTACTTGGATTGCAGTAAGCCGGACATTAAAAACAAAAAAGCCAATAAGAATGGTGAAAATTGGGGTAAAGCTATTCAGCATACCAGTATAACCAGACGATAATCCAGTTTCTGCATACGTAAAAAGGAAAGCAGGAAAAAAATTACCAGAAAAGCCAACGATGGCGAGCATAAGGAATTGTTTGATACGTGTAATTTTTCGAAGGTGAAAAATTGCAATGGGCGACAACACCAAGCCAGCGATTAGCATCCGAAGCGCACCAACTTGGACATCCGAGAAAATAGGAAATCCGTCCGATGTGTGCATTCCTTTTTTCATTAAAATAAATGAACTGCCCCAAACACAGGAGAGTAACAGTAATAGCAGCCAACTTTTCACTTCTTTCGTCATGGTGCAAAATTAATCGAATAGTGGGAACACAAATTGGGTAACGAAATTTAATTGTTAATAACGTGCTGAAAAAATGTTAACAACCTAAAAAAGAAAAATTCATTAAAAAACACCCACAAATTACCACCAACCTTATTTTTCCCGTATTTATTTGATTTTTTTTACTAAAATCATACTTATTTTGAAACTATTTTAGACTTCTATCGTTAGAATTTATTAACAATTAATAATCCAGTGGTAAAAAGTGGTAGAAATCTACTAATTTTACCCATTATAACATGTAATGGCAGGCTTAGTAGGAGAATTTGAAGTAAAGTTGGACGCGAAAGGGCGTTTCTTATTTCCTTCCGGATTACGGAAGCAGCTTTCTCCTGCAACCCAACGAGATTTTATGTTGAACAAAGGATTTGAAGATTGCCTAACGCTGTACCCGCTTCCTGAGTGGGAAGTAATCAGTGAAAAGCTTTCTAAAATGAATTTATTCAAGCCGAAGAATCGAATGTTTTACCGCTTATTTCATCAAGGGGCAAAAATGATTTCTTTGGACAATGCAGGTCGGATTTTAATCCCAATAACGCATACAGAGCGCGTTGGATTAAACCAAGATGTAATGCTGATTGCTTACAACGACCGTGTAGAAATCTGGGATAAGCTCAAATACTTCAATATGATTGAAGGAAACATGGCTGATTTCGCTGATTTGGCGGACGATGTAATGGGTGATTTAGACAATGGAGAATAATACGACGTACCACATACCGGTAATGCTGCAAGAATGTATCGAAGGATTGTCAATCCATCCCGATGGTACGTATGTAGATGTCACTTTTGGTGGCGGCGGACACGCAAAAGAAATTTACAAAAAGTTAAGCAGCAAAGGAAAACTGATTGTTTTTGACCAAGATCCCGACGCAAAAGCAAACGCTTGGGAAGCGGATAATTTTTACTTTATCGCAGCAAATTTTGCGTATATCTCCAATCACCTTCGTATGATGGGAATCAAGCATGTGGATGGTATCCTTGCTGATTTAGGTGTTTCTTCGCATCAATTTGATGAGGAAACACGCGGATTTTCAATACGTGCAAATGCGCCGTTGGACATGCGCATGAACAAAGAAGGAGAATTGTCTGCGGAATATGTGGTGAATGAATACAGCGAGAGAGATCTCATGAATTTATTTCGCACTTATGGTGAATTGTCCAATGCGCGGCGGATTACAAACGAAATTTTAAAAGCTCGAGCGGCTAAAAAGATCAAAACAACAGCAGAATTAATGGAGATTCTTGGACCTTGTGCGCCCAGGTTCAAAGAACATAAGTTTTTTGCGCAAGTTTTTCAGGCAATTCGCATTGAAGTAAACCAGGAATTAGAAGTATTGGAAAAATTCCTCCTACAAATGGATGATTGCATTCAACCAGGTGGAAGATTAGTCGTGATGTCTTACCATTCTTTAGAAGACAGGTTGGTTAAAAACTACATGAAACGTGGCTCTATCCATGGTGAAATAACAAAAGATTTTTTCGGTAATGTTCTAAAACCTTTTTCAGAAATCAACCGGCATCCAATTATTCCTTCGGAAGAAGAAATTGAAAGAAATACGCGTGCAAGAAGTGCCAAATTAAGAATAGCAGAGCGAAATGGCTGATAATGAATACATAGATAAAGAGGTTGCGGCGGAAGAAGCTAAAAAGGCAGAGAAAAAGGAGAAGAAACAAACATCCAATCCAAAAAAATCAAAGCCAAATGCGTTTGCTCAAATTTTAAACGGGGATTTTTTAACCCGTGAATTCGTGCTTAACAACCTCAATTTTATCTTTTTCATCATTCTACTCCTTCTGCTTATCGTTGGGAAAGGCTATTATGGAAAGCAATTGTCTACCGATGTTGACACAAAACAAAAGGAACTGGATGAGATGAATGCAGATTTTATCGAAGCGAAGGGAAAATTAGAGGAAGAAACTAGAAGGTTCAAATTGGTAGAAAAATTAGGCCCAAAGGGATTAAAAGAGACGGAAAGAGAAATAAAAGTTATCCGAATAAGACAAAAAAATAAATGAACGAAAAGAAAGACATATTCTGGAGAGCTTATCTGATTTATTTCGGATTTGTGCTGATTATG
>JBIKZR010000028.1:0-10322 GCA_044354635.1 Crocinitomicaceae bacterium
TTTTTGAATTTGTTTGTGAAGAACAGCAATTAATAACAGAAAAAACGCTGTTTATTGACGATTCTATCCAACATATAGAGGGAGCAGAAAGATTTGGTTTGCAGACGTTTCATGCAACATCTTCCGAAAGTTTACTTCAACTTTTCTCTTGACATAATTCTACCAAAATACTTTCTGTTGATTTTGGATGCAAAAAAGCAATTCGTTTATTGTCCGCGCCATCTTTTGGACTTGTATGAATTAGGATAAATCCCTCCTGCGTGAGTCGTTCAATTTCCGCAACAATATCCTCTACTTCAAATGCAATATGATGTATTCCAGGCCCTTTTTTGTCTAGGTATTTTGCTATGGGTGAAGTTGCGTCTATCGCTTCCAAAAGTTCTATTTTAGACTCGCCTATTTGAATAAATGCTGTTTTTACACCTTCTGAAATTACTTCTTCTGTCTTGTAGCATTTTTGCCCTAATAAAGTCTCAAATGTTTTTAAGGAATCTTCAATACTTTTGACTGCAATCCCTAGATGTTCTATTTTTTTGACCATAATTCAAACTAATTGGCGAACCGTTTTAACTGCCTAAGGTTTAATTTTTAATAAAAACTTCGTTCGTATTGTCGTAATTTATATAATACGCTCCGCGTAAAAGGTTTTCGCAGTTTACCGTCGAACCAACCCCTTTTTTAACAATATTGCCATAAGCATCGTAAATTTCATAGCGCGTTTCCGTTGGAACACCTTTGGAACTGAAGTTAATTACATCTTTCACTTTAATAGGACTCTTCGTAACCTGCGCAACAGTTGCTGTAAACTTTACCTCCTTGGATTTTCTTTTTTCTCCAGAATGGTCAATTTGTGCAATTCTAACAGTGTTAATTCCAGAATGTGGGGCAACAGAAAACTCATAGGAATTTGTGCCATTTGTTCCCTTTCCTTGAACTTCGCCAACAA
Organism: Crocinitomicaceae bacterium; assembly: GCA_044354635.1. Lineage (GTDB taxonomy): Bacteria > Bacteroidota > Bacteroidia > Flavobacteriales_D > Crocinitomicaceae > M0103. Next base: position 947 of record JBIKZR010000028.1, read on the forward strand.
TTACCCATTTATTCCAACGAAACTGTTCAATATTATAGGGTAATTTTCCATTCTCCCCAGTAGTTTTCCACGTCAGTTTCCCTGCTGTATTGATGTTAATCGCTGCCACTTCAAACGTGCTTTTCGGTAATAAAACTTCCGGATTGATTATTTTTGGTTTACACCCATCGTTGTGATCGATTACAATAAAAACAGGCTCACCAATTGCAATGTTGAAATTTGCGAAGTCGATTTCGAAGGTACTTGTACTCACTCCACCGGACATAATATCTCCATTTACGGTTACTTTTGTTGCACAATAACCAAAGCCATCGTCATCCATCGAATTTTGGATATACAGATTTTTGCCCTGATACGTCCCTTCAATCGACAATACGCCTCCAAAGGAATACGAGACGCAAAAAACAAACGTGCAAACAAAAATTACATATTTCATGATGCAACAATAAAACGAATAAAATTCTTAAATTATCTATACAATATTACCTGCATTTTTTGGATATTCAAAGAAAGAAGTTGGTTTTTCACTAAATGCTACTTTGCTGCTTTTGGTTATTTTTATTCGTAAAAAATTGCCTGGTGGCATGAATAATTATAAGGATGGAAGAGTTGCTATCGCTATAAAATTCAGAAGATTATGCGTTTTTTTACTGAACTATCCCTGATTTTTTAGTAAACTTGTGTAGGGATTTATTACTTATATGAAAAAAAAATACTTTTTCCTTGTCGCTTTCTTGCTCCTATTTTGTAATTCCTGCGAAACAAAAAAGGATTTTATCTTTGATAATACTTCCTTAACAATGGCAATAGATAACCCTCCAGCGACCTTAAAATCAATGGATGTTAGCGACTATTATTCTTCCGTTGTTTTATCCCAAATTATGGAAGGATTGGTTTCCATTGATCCAAAGGATTTAACTATCAAACCGCAAATTGCATCGAGTTGGGAAATTAGTGACGATGGTCTGCAATATTCTTTTGTTATCCGAAATAACATTTATTTTCACCAGCACAAAGCATTTAATAGTAAAAAAGACCGTTTGTTGCAGCCTAGCGATATTCGTCACACTTTTGAACTCGCATGCTCAAAAGGAAAAAAAGGGGAAGTATCGCATGCCTATACTTTTCTTTTTAAAGATAATTTAATTGGAGCCGCTGAATTTTTTGAAGGAAAAGCAGATACAATTTCTGGTATGGCAATTAAAGACCGAACCATTGCGCTGTCACTAAAAACGAAAGATGCCAATTTTCTAAATAAGCTCGGAAATATTTGCGCCGCAATATCCTCCAAAAAAGTATATTTAAGTAAAAACGGCAATTCTGTTATTGGAACAGGACCTTTTTGTTTTTCTAAATATAGAAAACAAAACAAACTTGAATTGGTGCGAAATGCAGATTACTACGAAAAAGATATAGATGGAAAATCTTTACCCTATTTGGATCGGTTAAATTTTATTTTTCAAACAGATAAAACCGCACAACTTTCATTATTTGAAAAGCACCAAACCGATTTAATGATTGGAATTCCTGAAAATTGTATCGCGAAAATTTTTGAAGGACGAATTGAAGATTTCAATAGTAAACCACCTGTCCTTGTGATGCATAATAATCCGCTTTTAACGACTAATTATTACTCCTTCAATTTAACGGATGTTCGTTTTCAAAATAGTAAAGTTCGGCAAGCTTTCAATTATGCCTTAAACAAACAAATGTTAGACCAAAAAGTCTTACACAAACAATATTCCGCACTTGGATATTATGGCATTGTGCCTCCGATAGCAGAAGTGTTTAAGGGATATGACTATGTTGGAATCAATAAATATGGCTACACTTTTCAACCTGAAAAAGCAAAAAAACTACTTGCCGAGGCAGGATATCCAAAAGGTAAAAAATTTGGAATAGTAGAGCTAAGAATTAATAATAATGAACTACATGCTGCAGTTGCTGCTGAGGTATCAAAGCAATTAAAGGCCTGTTTAAATATTGAAGTTAAAATAATTCGTTCCTCGTTCGAGCAAAAAAATAAAGCAGCAGTAGAAGCAAAAGGTTCGTTATTTGCGAGCACTTGGACCGCGGACTATGCAGACCCAGAAACATTTTTAGCTAACTTTTACGGTAAAAATATACCGACCGACAGAGAACAAAAATCTACCATCAATATTGCTCGCTACTCAAATTCTGTTTTTGACATTTTATTTGAACAGGCAAAAAATAGCACTAAAAAAACAGATGCATTTGATTTTTACGCCCAAGCAGAAAAGGTTCTACTACAAGATCCTCCATTCATTCCTCTTTGGTACAGCGGAGATATTCAACTTGTATATTCTTCCGTTAGAAACCTTCACTTTAATGCAATGAATATGTTCATTTTTAAAGAAGTCTATAAAAAAGAATGGACTACAGGTGAATATTTACATACATCCAAATAAACAAAAATTATGATGCGATTTCTACTACTAATGTCTTTCTTACTGCCAGTTTATTCTGCCTTTGCGCAACCGACTCAATCTGTTCGTGGAAAAATTTTCGATAGTGAAACAAATTTCCCGCTTTATGGCGCTAAAATCGAAATTTTCACAGCGGATAGCCTTAAAAAATACCGAGCGCTTTCTAACTTAGAAGGTGTTTTTGTTATACCACAAGTTCCAATCGGAAAACATCAAATGGTCGTAACGTTTTTAACCTACGAAACAAAAACCGTTACCATAGAAGTGAATTCAGGGAAAGAAACAATCACTGATATTCCGATGAGTGAAAGTTTTCAAGAACAAGCGGAAGTTACTGTAAGTGCTCGAAAAAAGGGAGAAGTAATCAATGAATTAGCAGTAATCTCCGCACAGCAATTTAGTGTGGAAGAAACAAATCGTTACCCAGGATCTAGAAGTGATCCTGCGCGGATGGCTTCCAATTTTGCAGGTGTTCAAGGAGCTGATGATTCTAGAAATGATATTATTGTCCGCGGAAATTCTCCTTTAGGAGTTATATATAAAGTGGAAGGTGTGGATATTCCAAACCCATCTCATTTCGCTATTTCAGGGAGTACAGGCGGACCTGTTTCCATATTGAATAATAAAATTTTAGGGAATTCTGATTTTTTTATGAGTGCTTTTCCTGCAGAATATGGAAATAGTACCTCCGGTGTTTTTGACTTGAAGCTGCGCAATGGTAATTCTAACCGAACAGAATTTACAGCGCAATTTGGTATTTTGGGAACAGAATTTATGGCTGAAGGGCCTTTGTCCAAATCCAAGAAATCCAGTTTTCTTGTAATGGGAAGATATTCTACTTTGAGTTTGTTTCAAAAAGTAGGAATAAAATTGGGAACGGATGCCATTCCAATTTATGGCGATGCAGCTTTTAAATTCAATTGGTCTTTAAAAAAAGGTGGAAATCTCTCTTTTTATGGGATTGGCGGGAAAAGTACTATTTCTATCATGATCTCAAAACAAACAAAATACTCCGAAGAATTTTATGGCGAGGGCGACAGAGATCAATACTTTGGTACTTCTATGGGAACTGCAGGAGTAAATTACAAGAAATCCTTAAATGAGAAAACGTTCGTTACCGCAACATTTGCTTTATCCTATGATGAGCAGCATTCCAATCATGATTACCTGCAACGGTCGCTAGAAAGTGATGGCTTAACTATTCGAATAGATTCTATCTATCCGTTAATGGGATATAAATTTTCAACGACAAAAAGTGCAGGCTATTTTAGTATAAATCATAAAATTAACCGAAGACATCTGATAAAATTTGGATTGAATGTAGACGCTTTCTTTATGAACCAGCTCGATTCTGCTCGCACTTTGGTAACGGATACAAATTTTGTAATTCGCTGGGATTACGAAGGAAGTGCAATGTTGATTCAGCCATTTATACAATGGAAATATAGAATTTCAGAGAAAATGGATTTCACCGCCGGATTGCATAGCCAGTATTTTACATTAAGCAAAAGCATCAGCTATGTTGAACCAAGATTGGGATGGAAATACCGCTATAAAAATGGACAAGCTATTTTCGCTGGAGCTGGAATGCACAGTGGAACGCAGCCCTTATACACGTATACATTTCATAAGTTGGATGCACAAAACAACAAAATCTACCACAACAAAAACATGGATTTCACCCGCAGTATTCATACGGGAATTGGGTATGAAAAGGCATTGAAAAAGAGCTTCACAATTCGTACGGAGGCATATTACCAATATTTATATGCAATTCCAGTAACCGTTCAGCCTTCTTCTTTCTCGCTGATAAATATGGGAAGTGGATTTGCACGATTTTTCCCAGATTCTCTTCAAAATACTGGAACCGGCTACAATTACGGAATTGAATTGACCGTACAGAAATTTTTTGATAAATCCTTTTTCTTTTTATTCTCCGGAACGTTATACGATTCGAAATACAAAGGAAGCGATGGAATTGTAAGAAGCACATCCTATAATGGCTTGTATGTAGCTAATGCTTTAGCAGGAAAGGAATTTAGCCTTGGACCAAAGCAAACAATCTCCTTGGGGGCAAAAATTACAATTGCTGGCGGAAAAAGATATGGTTATGCCGACTTGGAAGCTTCCAAACTCTACAACGAAGTTATTTTCCAGGATTCACTTTTTAATGAACGCCAATTTAGAGATTACTTCCGAGCGGATATTAAAATAAGCTGGAAATATAACGCAGATAAAGTGACGCATGAATTTGGTTTGGATCTAGTGAATGTATTCAACACCAAGAATTTGCTGAGTTTAGCGTATGCTCCGAATTTAAAAGACCCAAGTGTTGAACCATTTATTGAAAAACAACAACTGGGTTTTCTTCCTATATTTTATTACAAAATTGATTTTAAGATAGCTGGAAAGAAATAACTTTCTGCAAAAATTTTACCAACTTGGACAACTATTACAGTCGTTGGCAGGAAAAATATTTAGAATAAATCCGATTCCGGCATCCAATGCAGTATAAGCGAATTTCTGCTTTGCAACTGAATTGGATGAACTTCTGTGTGTATTCACATTGGATTGATTCATGTACCCACACGTGAAATTAATCTGGAAGAAAAACTTCCTGAAAAATTCAGTCCTAATTCCAGCACTGCCAGAAAAGGCTATGCCAGACATTGAAACAGTTTCTTCATCTTTTTTCCCTCCAAAAAGAAAGGTATTGTTTGAAACCAATGCTCCAAGACCAACTCCAAAATTTGTGGAAACAGCAAATTTGTCTTTTTTCCCAACGGCATATACTTGATCTGTTCTAGTGGCTTGCAGTCTGAAATAGTTCAACCCTTTATTTTCATAGCGAAAAGTACTTTTATTTGTAACTATTTCATCAGAATTATATGTTCCCGACCAGCCATTTACATTATCAATCCCAGGTTTTATAACCCCGGTTAAAAGCACTACGTTACTGTCGGAATAGATATATTTAAACCTGTCAACACTAAAAGAAACTGCCCAATTACTTCGGAAATAATAGCCAATTCCAGCTGAAAATTGAGGTTCCAATAAGGCCTTTTTTGTAAAGTAATTTTTACCAGAAAATGCAGTTGGCTGATCTGTTGCACGACTCTGCTTCAAGGTGAAATTATATCCTGGTCCCACGAAATTTATTGCACTTTTTGAGTACCATGAGCGATTATAGCCCCAATAACCAGTCAAAATTCCTTTGGAAGAAGAAAATTTAGCTTTGCTTCTGCCATATTGTGCAGTGCTTAAAAGCGGCAGAAAACAAACAAATACCAGCGCAATTCGCATACCGTTTACCGTGTAATTATTTCAAGAAATTCTTTTTGCGACAGTATCTTCTCCAGACGGTAGTGCACTTTTTTATCTGGTGAATGCCATTCAACCAAGCCGTATCCTTTCGAGAAATAATTTACGGAATTTCCTTCCATCACATTTTCTTTTTTGGTGAATGGATTGAAATTAGACATCCTAATTTTATCTTTCAGCAAAATTGTCGGAACTTTTTTGCCTAAAACTTCGTGTTGAATTTCTTTACCACTAACAGATCGCTTTATTTCTCTTAAAATAAGTGTTGAATCCAAAAAGCCCTGAAAACGAGACGCAAACCAAACTTCCTCTGAATCGTTCATCGGTATCAATTTGTTTTTAAAAAGCTCCGCTTTTGTCTTCTCGTTATTACGATCAACAACCATGTGATCCATAATATCCAGCGAATCGGTGTTGTAATTGAATGCCTCTAAAATTCTTCCATCCGCAGCATACGTTTCTACAATAATATGGTCTCCTTGCGAATCCGAGATGGCGTAAATCCGCTGAAATTGCTCGTCCAAACCATTTGCAACGTCGCGATACAAATAAATTACAGGAACAGAATCGAGTGGGTAGAAATATTCCGCATGCGGATTTTTGGATTCAAGTTTAGCCTCTGTTGAGCAAGAAACAACAAGTAGCGCTAAAAAAACAATACAACTAAGCACAATTTTCATCCGAATACAATTTAATTAGTAATAGTCTTTCAAAAAAGTTCATTTCCATGCATCTAACGAATCCCGAATGCCTAGAAATTAACCTACTTTTTATTAAGACATTTTCAAAAATGCAACTTCTTTTTCACTTAAGTGACGAAACATACCACGCGGCAAATCCTTTTTCGTTAGTCCGGCAAACTGAACGCGGTCTAATTTTACGACTTCATATTCTAGTGCTTCAAACATTCTCCGCACAATTCTATTTTTTCCGGAATGTAATTCTACACCAACTTCGCGAGAATTTCCATCTTTAACAAATTCTGCAACATCAAAATTAGTTTTTCCATCTTCCAAATCCAAACCAACTAGTAATTTCTCAAGATCCTCTCTTTTTACTGGCTTATTCAATTCCGCATGGTAAATTTTTGCTGCACGATGCCGTGGATGGGTTAATTTCTTTGCCATATCACCATCGTTGGTAAACAATAAAAGGCCGGTTGTTTCACGGTCTAATCTTCCTACCGGATAAATTCGTTCGCGACACGCTTTATTTACCAAAGTCATTACTGTTTTTCTTCCAAACGGATCGTCCATCGTGGTGATGAATCCTTTCGGTTTGTTCAGTAATACGTATCTTTTCTTTTCAGCATTAATTGTTTCACCATCATATTGGACAGCGTCTCCCGGTTTGATCTTGTACCCAAGTTCCGTGACAACTTTACCATTTATTGTAACAACGCCAGTTTCAATCAAAACATCTGCTTCGCGTCGGGAACAAATACCAGCATTCGCCAAATATTTATTTAACCGTACCTCATCTTCATTGAAAGATGGAAGTGGATCTCCTTTTTTTACCTTATCCTTAAAATCGATGTATTTTCTTTTATCCCTTGCAGAAACCTCTTTTGGTTTCACGTCATCCGTTTTTGCGGATTTCACCGTTTCGGTTTTCGGGTCTTTTTTAAAATCTTTCTTTGGGCCTCTTGGCGTTTCTTTGTTTGACCCTTTACTGAAGGGTGAAGCCTCTCTTTTGGGAGATTTTGGAGCGTTTCCAGCTTTTGTTTTACTAGAGGAAGTTGATCTCGACGTGCGCGATTTATCTCTTCCGGTGTTTTTTGTGTTCATCACGAGCAGAATTATTTTGCAAAGATACGCTAAAAATCTTTTCCTTAAACCAGGGGATAAAATGCATCCTCAATATGTTCAATGTTTGTGCGATGGGAATTATGTACAATTGAAACGATATCAAACCGGGTTTCTTTATTGATATTGTTTTTGCAGATGTAGTAATTTGCGACTTGAATTATTTGTTTTTGCTTCGAGCGGGTTACCGCCCGCCACGGCTCGCCGATTTCAGCTGTTTGTCGCGTCTTGACTTCCACCACGACTAATAAATCGCCGTGCAAAGCAATGATATCTGCTTCCAAGCGCTTGAAGTGAACATTTTTTTCTAGGATCTGGTACCCTTTTTGGATAAGAAATCTTTCTGCGAGTGTTTCTCCAAAAACACCCAATTCGATATTATTCATGATTATTCGGTTTAGTTTCTATTAAAAATAAGAAAAAAAAGTCGATTTTAAAAATGAAAATTCTTTGTGGTTTTTTGTGCAAAATTCCATTCCAAGGAAATTGGAGCTACTTAATTTCGAATGACCGTATGCCTTGTTAAATTTTAGAAAATTAAATCTCGCCCATCAATTCCAGGGTTTCTTTGGAAGCTGCTTGTTCCGCGATTTTTTTTGACGCTCCAATACCTCTGCCGTAATGGATATCGTTGACAATTGCAATAACCGTATATTTCCAAACCCCGCCAATATTTTCTTCCGTTAAAACAAGATACTCCAGTTTTAGCCTTTTTTTCTGACTCCAAATAAACAGTTTCGACTTGAAATCTATTTCTTCCTCTAAAATTCTATTGAGATCCACATATTTCCGGAAAATATGGTGTTGCACACTTTTCTTCACTGCGTTGTATCCGCCGTCTAAATAAATAGCGCCCATAATAGCTTCTAGTGCATTTCCTTCGATGGAAGCGAAATTTATGGAACGCCCTTTATGGAACTGAATTATTTCACGCAGATTCATGGCCTCTGCGATATCCGCCAAGGTTTTTCTGCTTACTACTTTTGATTTAATTTTCGTCAGATATCCTTCATCTTCATTTGGGAAACGTTGGTAAAGATATTCTGCTATTACAGCGTCCAAAATTGCATCTCCTAAAAATTCCAGTCGCTCATTGGATGAATCATCTCCTGAATTGCGGAGGGATTTATGCGTAATTGCTTGTTGAAAGAAAGACAAATTAGACGGATGGTAACCAAACCGTTGTAAAATGAATCGAATTAATTCTAACTCATTTTTTGATCTTTTTTTTCTAAAGAAGGGGAATTTCAGTTGCAATTATCCATTAAATTTCTTCACAATAATACTTGTATTGTGACCTCCAAAGCCAAATGTATTGGAAAGCGCAATATTTACTACGCGCTTTTGGGCTGTGTTAAAGGTAAAATTCAATTTAGTATCCAATTCTGGGTCGTCCGTAAAATGGTTAATTGTTGGAGGAACAATATCGTGTTTCACCGCCATAATACAAGCGATAGCTTCAATTGCTCCAGCAGCTCCCAAAAGGTGACCTGTCATGGATTTTGTAGAACTAATATTCAAATTGTACGCGTGTTCACCAAAAACGTGCTGAATCGCTTTTACTTCGGCAACATCTCCAAGCGGAGTTGATGTTCCGTGTACGTTAACATAATCAATTGCTGAAGGCTCCAAATAAGCATCTTCTAATGCAGCAATCATTGTGTTTCTTGCTCCAAGTCCTTCTGGATGCGGAGCAGTCATGTGGTAAGCATCGCCAGACATTCCACCGCCAATAACTTCGGCGTAAATTTTTGCGCCACGCTTTACCGCACGTTCGTATTCTTCAAGAATTAATGCGCCACT
>JBIKZR010000283.1:0-3362 GCA_044354635.1 Crocinitomicaceae bacterium
TTTGTTTGCCGAAATGCTGCAAATTTGCAAACCCTAAAAGTTTCGCTTCGTGGTTGTAGAAGGGTAAATAAGCCGAAGCAAAATTCAATTTCCCAATTTTTTCCTCGTGAACAAATTCGCTTTTATTCTGAATTATAAATGCATGCAGAGCAGTCGGATTCATCTGTTCGCTCAATAAACCCATGTTAAATACTTTCGGACGGGAAGAGCCAATGATTTGACCTTTCACATCGTAGAAATTTATATCCGTAACGAATACTTTAGAGAATTTCTGCAATAAAAAGGCTACATAATTCCCGTTTTCATGAATCGAAAGACTATCGGAAGCGCCAAGTTTGCCGCGCAGTTCGATATCCACAGAAGCCAACTTTTCACGAATCACAAAATTGGTATATTCGTTGTATTGATTGCGCACAAAAACACCGCTTCCCCAGCCAAATGCCAGAAGGGAAACAAAGACCAAACCGATTAATAGCAATTGAATTTTTACCGCCAATGTCAGCGTTCGTTTGAAAATGGACGTCGTATTGAACTGAAATAAGAGCGGCAACAATAAAATACCATAAAAGCTAAACAAATAGGAAAAGGAAGTAAGTAACTCAATCCAGGTATAGTTTTTACTGGAAAGTACAACCGCATCATTTTTTGATTTTTCTAGAATGTAATGGTTGTATCCATCTTGGTTGTAGTATCCGTTTCCTTCATTGGACCACGTTTTCATTGGAAGCACAGAAGATGGGTAATTGAAACCGCCATACTTTGTAACCAATCGATTCTCGTGGTATTTGGCAATAGAATAATTCTCCAAAGATTCAAAAACTTGTGCTTTGGAGGAGATTAACAAGCGTGGGAATCCAATTTCTTCCGGAATTTTTTTTGATTTTAAGGTGCAGAATAAAATTGCAGCTGCGCTATCGCTGTAAATAGGCTGGCGAATAATATAGCTGTATTGTCCAGTATAATCGCTGATAAAGAAAATATTAGTGTCTATTTCAGAAACTTGACCATGTTTTCTCACGATTTCATTTAACTCTTCAAAGACATTTTTTTGATTTTCAACACCCGTAATGAAAGAGACGCCATTGGTATCAAAGAGGTTGAAGTTCATTTCGTACCGTTCCCAGAAGCCATGGAAGATTCTTCTCTCCAATCCTGCTTCAAAATCAGATTTTCCAATGTTATTCTTGGTTTTAATAAAATTCAAAAGAAAGTTATCCCTTTTCACTTTTTCTGTAATAGAGGCGTATTCCACTTCTGTCACTATATCTTGCTCTGTTGCAAGCTGATTGGCGTATAATTCCCGTTCGCTTTTTTCTTTTCTTTTGTTAAATTCTGCCAGATTCAAAGCTGAAACAAGGGAGAAAAGAACTAGAAAAATCATTCCGAAACCGAGTTGAAACGAGCGTTTATCGCGGTAGATTGTGTACACCAATAAACCGAGTAATAGAAGTGGAAAAATAGATGCAAACAATAACTGGTGTCCAAAATTGATTTCGTACAAAAAGAATCCAATTCCGGCAAAAAAGGAAATCATTGCCAGTTGCGAACCACTATTTTGCAACCTTTTATGCAATAAAACAACTTCCCGTGTTACTATAAAATAGGTGTAAAATAGAAATCCGATGCTGATTAGTGCCAAAACGGAATATAGAGTGAGAGAAAAAAGCCGGTCTATTATAAGTGGAATGGAGGAATTTTCAATTAATCCTTTGTTCAAATAGAGTAAAAATGCATAAAATGGAATGTTTCCCAAAAACAGAAAATAGGCGAGGAGTTTATTTTTTTTATCTGATTTAGTATTTTTTAGTTCAAATTTTAAAAAAAATGCAGCAAAAACAATCAGCAGACAATTAGTGAGGTATTCAAAAAAGTTGGGAAACCATTCGTTGGTTCCATACAAACTCGCCTGAAATGCGTGCGTATCATGCATAAATCCAAACCAAATATATTTAAGCGAGAAAAACCGTAGAAGCACCAACGTGAAAAGAAGTAGCCAGCGGTATTTTCTCTCAAGTGTTTTACTGAATACCAACAATAGATACAACCAACTTCCAATACTTGTAATTAAAAGCAGCAGTAATAGTTGCGATTCTCCTTCGGTGAAAGTTTGATAAGAATTTGGAATAAGGGAGAATAAAAAGTCTTTGTTTTTAGCGTAAATAGCATAATTTGGTGTTTGTTCCAGTGAAATTGATGCGTCAAATGGAAGCTGAAAAGGGGTAATAAACTCGTTGATTAAATCTTTGTTTTCATAGGAATAGTCGTGTTTAATCAAAAAAGAGGCACAGACAACGTACTCATTTTCCGTAAACATCTCCGCGTAATACCACCCATTTTGCAAATGGATAATCCCAGAGGATGGAAAATGTATATCCGCAAAACGAATAATCGGTAGCTGATTGGTATTCCAAAATAAAAGGGAATCGTTTCTATAAATGTGTAAATTAAATTCGGAGTGCTCTTTCAGATCCTTCCAATCGCCAAGTTTGCCATTTTCTTTTAATTCTTTTCGCTTGTAGCCAAGAAATCGGTTCAATTTTATCTCCTGTTTGGAGAATTTATCTTGAAAGGGGGATATATGGCGCTGGTAATTTGAGGAGAAAACAGACCAATAGAAAAGTGTAAAAATACTAGTAGAAAGTATAGCCAATATTAAAAAGCGATATTTCAACAGGTTTTTTTTCAGCATTTTACGCTAATTTTTTAAGTGCAATCAGCTTATTTAATTCATACATCAAGCGCTCAAATTCATCGTCTGCTCTAGAATCATTGTGAAAACGGAAATCTGCTTGGCCTTCAAAAGGAAATAAAAATTTTTCGTAACAGGGTAAGACATGGTTTTCCCATTGGTAAATTATTTCTTCCCGATCGTATCCCCGAGTTTCCAAATCCCGGTACAATCTTCTGTCCAGCTGGGTGGCATGATCTACCTCCATAAAAATGGAATAGTCAATCAATTTTCGTACTTCTTCGTAGTAAAATAAAAAGAGACCTTCTACAATAATAATATTCGAAGGATGAATTGTAATCAGCGTGTTTTTATCTGGTGGCGCATTAAAATGGTATTCTTTTACTTCGATTGTTTCTCCTTTTTTCAATTTCTCTAAATCCGAAAACAATTTATTTCTATCCAATGCTGTTGGTAGGTCAAAATTATATTGCCCATTTTGATCCAATTGCTGTTTTTCAATGGGTAAATAGTAATTATCCATCGAAAAAATCGAAGGATTTAAATGTTTCAATTCATTTGAGATACGTTTCAATAAAGTTGTTTTACCAGAACCGCTCCCTCCACAAATACCAATAATCATTCTACTGTTAATTCAAATTTTACCTTGCGGGGTTTACACACTGACATATCC
>JBIKZR010000284.1:0-3335 GCA_044354635.1 Crocinitomicaceae bacterium
TAAGTTTTTTACATGTAAATGAACTTGTGGAATTCCAAAATAAGGAACACAAAGTTACTATTCTGCCAACATTTGATATTGATAATGTATTCGCTTACCAATTGAAACATGTCCTTAGAACAATGCTATCGTCGTTAAAGGATTTGATGCGTGGCGACCGATTTCGAATGAACGAACGCAAATTGGTTTTGCAAGGAGCAGCGAAAGATCCGTATGATACCTATGATTATATACTTTCCATTGCGGATCGAGGATTTTCGGTGAACATGTTTTGGTTGCTCGGAGATTATGCGAAATACGATAAAAATGTTACGTTCAAAGATGCGCGCCACCAGCGATTAATTCGAAAAATGGCACTTAAAACAACCGTTGGAATACATCCAAGTTACAAATCCAATAGCTACGAATATTTTTTACTCAACGAAAAAGAACGTTTGGAATTTATCTTAAACCAATCGGTTGAGCATTCCAGACAGCATTTCCTCAAATTGAAGCTTCCAGCAACCTACCGTTCGATTTCAACGATGGGAATAAAACACGATTACACTATGGGATATGCGGATCAAGTTGGCTTTAGAGCAGGAACAGCGCGGTCTTTTCCTTGGTTCGATCTCCGCAAGAATTCCATTTCCGATCTTACCATTCATCCGTTCGCGTACATGGATGGCACCTTGCAGGAATATTTAAAGTTAACACCTTCCGAATCAAAATTGATAATTGCCAGCCTATTTGAAGAAGTGAAAAATTATGGCGGTGATTTCCATATGATTTGGCACAATGAGACAATTGGGGAGTATGGGAAATGGAATGGCTGGAAGGAAGTATTGGAGTTTACATTGGATTTAAATAAAACAGAAAATGGATAAAAAAAGTGTTGCAACAGGAATTGTTTTCATAACAATCGCAATTATTCTCGGAGCTTTTGGGGCGCATGGCTTGAAAGGACTTATTTCATCAGAAAAGATAGCATCCTTTGAAGTTGGTGCGCGTTACCAGATGTACCATGGATTAGGATTGTTAGCAATTGGTTTACAAGCTTCTAAGTTTTCGTTCCAATTAAAATGGATTTATTTCTTTCTTTTTGTAGGAACGATTTTGTTTTCTGGATCCATCTATTTTCTTGCAATTCAAGAAGTTTTAGGCGTTTCGCTTCCGTTTTTAGGACCTGTAACGCCAATGGGCGGAGGTTTTCTCATCGCTGGTTGGATAATTTTTTTAGTACAAATTCTTCGCTCAAACAATTAAATTACAACGATTTTTAAATATAATATTTGGTGAAAATCACAATACTTGGTTCGGGAACATCGCAGGGAGTGCCAGTGATAGCGTGCGATTGTGCTGTTTGTCATTCTTCGGATGCATTGGACAAACGCTTGCGATCCTCCATTCTGATTTCCGATCAAACTGAAAATTTTGTGATCGATACAGGTCCGGATTTTCGGCAACAGATGCTAAACCACGGCGTTAAATCGCTGCGTGCGGTAATTTTCACGCACGAACACAAAGACCATCTAGCAGGATTAGACGATGTCAGGGCGTTTAATTACAAAGAACAGCGCGATATGGAAGTGTTTTGCACCGAAGCAGTTGAAATCGCTTTGCGAAGAGAATTTCAGTATGTTTTTTCAAACGATCGATATCCTGGAATCCCAAGTATTCAAATCAATCGAATTGAAAACAAAGCTTTTGAATTACCAAATGGTTTAACGCTGCTTCCAATTGAGGTTTTGCACTATAAAATGCCTGTTTTTGGCTATCGAATTGGGGATTTTACATACATCACGGACGCTAAAACTATTTCGGAAGCAGAAAAGCAAAAAGTAAAAGGAACGAAAATTCTTGTCGTCAATGCCTTGCACCGTTCCGAGCACATTTCACATTTTAATTTGGATGAAGCGTTGGCTTTTATTGCGGAAATTAAGCCTGAAACAGCTTATTTAACCCATATTTCACATTTATTTGGAAAACACCAAGAAATTGAAAAGGAACTTCCTCCAAATGTTTTCCTGGCCTATGATGGTCTGACGCTAGAAATTTAACCTTTAAATTAAAAGAATTGAAACACGTTCCAAAATGGAAATTTGCAGTAATGGTTTGGATTGCAATTTTCCCGAGTATTACCCTTTTACAAATGCTAATTGGCAAACAATTGTTGGCCTTGCCGATTCCTTTGCGCTCTTTAATTTTAACGGTGATTCTTGTGCCATTAATGGTATTCGTTTTGCTTCCAATTTTAAGGAGATTTTTAGGCTCTTGGCTGAATAAGTAGTTTCAAAAGTTGGAAGAAAGTACTTTTTAGTTCCATTTCTACTTTCATTGAAAGTTAGCTGCAATTCGTTTGAAATACGTCTTTACTCACTTAAAAAGGGCCTTTCAGCGTTCTAGGGCGTTCATTTCATGTCGTATTAGCTTTAGTTTTATCCAATAAAACATAAAATGAAGCACATGAAAAAAGTAGAACAACCTAGAATGTATGAAAATCCGCTATTGGAAATTTTATCGATCAGCGGACCTAAAATGATGGTGACTTTTCACTTACTGATTAGTAGTTCGTGCTTAATATATGGCTATAGCTTGCTTGAAACTTCAGCAACGGGAATTACGCTAGTGGGATTATTTGCTGTAGGATTTGCGAGTTGGAGTTTCGCCGAATATGTTTTACACAGGCATCTTTTTCATTACGAAAGCAATAATAAATTCGTCAAAGTATTCCATTTTGCGCTGCATGGTTACCACCATGAAAATCCAAATGATGTGAACCGTTTGTTTATGCCTCCAGTTCCAGCATTCTTATTTTTGGCTGTTTTTTTTCTGCTTTTTTATTTAGTAATTGGAAATTACGCATGGTTTTTTCTACCAGGATTTGAAATAGGGTATTTGCTCTATTCCTGCGTTCATTATAGCATCCACAAGCATTCCGCGCCGAAACCATTGCAAAAACTATGGCATCATCATATTATTCACCATTACAAAGAACCGGAAAAAGCGTACGGTGTTTCTTCAAGAGTTTGGGATCGGATTTTTCAAACGATGCCGGAAGCGGAAAAATAAGGTTTTAGTTCGCCTATTTTTTCAAGCGCATACCGATTACATTTGGCAATTTCCAAAAATGATCATTGTCATCGTTTGGATAGGTTTGCGAAACAAAACTGCCTATTTTTTCGATTAACGTATCGCCAACTTTAATATATAAGCTGGTTTCGGGCCCGCCTTCGATGTAGATGGCGTTCGTTAATTTAAACGGAAACGATTGAATAAACGCAATCATCTCATTGTGCGTATACGGTGAGCGACTGAAAATATAGTAAATATTTCCTTTTGCATCCAACGCGGCA
>JBIKZR010000285.1:0-3332 GCA_044354635.1 Crocinitomicaceae bacterium
TTTCAAAACTGCTATCGCAACAAATAGTAAAACATCGAGCGGTACGAATCAAAAATATTCTGTCAATAATAGTGTTCTTTTCTCTGCTAATTTACCATCCGTTTCCATGGACTTTGTGCAATCAGTAAATACAATGGAATTATTGAATCCGACTTCTTCCTTGCCATTTAAAATTTCCATTATTCGCAATTCGCCAAGTACACTCGTTTATTTGGATAGAATCCTTTTAAACGCAAGACGTTCCCTTCAATTTTATGGACAACAAATGAATTTCCGCGACCTCGTTTCTGTTGGCCCCGGGAAAGTCAGTCAATTTGAAGTAACAGGTTTTTTAACGAATGGTTTTATTTGGGATATAACGAATCGACAGATTCCAACACGAATTTTAGGAAATTTAGTTGGGTCAACGTATACATTTATCCAAGAAACATCCAGTCTTAAGGAATTTGTTGCCTCTAATGGTTCCGTTTTTTTAACACCAGAAATAGTTGGTTCGGTTGCATTTCAAAATCTGCATGCTTTACCCCAAGCGGATTATTTAATTGTAACACATAAAAATTTTACCGCCCAAGCAAACCGATTGGCGAATTTGCACCGCGATGAAGGGTTGACAGTTCACGTGGTTAATACGGATCAAATTTTCAATGAATTTAGTTCTGGAATGCTTGATCCAACTGCGATTCGAATGTTTGCGAAAATGTTTTACGACCGTGGAACACTAAATCCTTCTGAACGTCCAAAGTACCTTTTGCTATTTGGCGATGGAACATATGATCCAAAAAATCGCGTTCCAAATAACAACAATTATGTTCCGACGTTTCAGGTTTTAGGAGGTGAAAACCATATTGCTTCCTTAGTAACCGATGATTATTATGGTATGTTGGATGATCTGGAAGGAATTTCACCAACAGATATGTTGGATATTGGAATCGGAAGATTATTGATTTCGGATAACCAGCAAGCAAAAGAACAAGTGGATAAAATTGAACATTACATGAAGAATGGTTCAAATATTTATTCCTCAGCGACAACAAATTGCACTTTGGATGCAGCTGGAAACAGTTCTACTCTAGGCGATTGGAGACTAAATTATCTGCAGATTGCAGACGATGAAGAGGATGGTTATTTCATTAAGTACGATACAGAACCACAATATCTTCAGGTAAAACAAAACCATCCCGAAATGAATTGTGATAAATTATACACAGATGCATTCACCCAAGTTTCCACTGCTGGTGGACAGCGCTATCCGGATGTTTTTGATGCGATTACCGATCGTGTAGAGCGCGGAGTATTATTGTTGAATTACGTCGGTCATGGTGGAGAAGTTGGTTTGGCCGAAGAGCGAATCGTTACAGTACCGCAAATTCAGAGTTGGAAAAATATCGATAAACTGAACGTTTTTGTTTCTGCTACATGTGAGTTCACAAAATTTGATGATCCTTCGAGAGTTTCCGCAGGAGAATGGGCTTCGTTGAATCCGTATGGTGGTTCTATTGCTTTAATGACAACCACACGTTCTGTTTATTTTGGTGTGAATACGATTACGGGCAAGCGATTTTTTGAGAATGTTTTTGTTCGCGATGCTAATAATGCACCAAAAACCTTTGGAGAAATTATGCGCCTGACCAAAAACGCTTCTGGTTCTTCCGAAAATAAGCGCAGTTTTACTTTGATTGGGGATCCAGCATTGAAAATTGCTTTGCCTGCACTTAGAATCGCAACGGATAGTATAAATGGTTTGAGTCCAACTGTGCAAATTGATACCATTAAAGCACTCAGCAAAGTTACCATTAAAGGGCATGTTGAGAATTATGATGGATCTGTTATGACTGGATTTAATGGTGTTTTATCTCCTTCGATTTTCGATAAAATTAAAATTCAAAACACGCTTGGTCAAGATCCACTTTCGCCAATAATACCTTTTGAGATTCAGCGAAATATTGTTTATAAAGGAAAAGTATCGGTTGTTAATGGCTATTTTCAGTTCACATTTATTGTCCCGAAAGATATTAATTATGCTTTCGGTGCTGGTAAAATTAGTTATTATGGCGAGAATGGATTTTCCGATGCCGGAGGAGAAGACAAGCGTTTTATAATTGGAGGGATTGATCCAACTGGAATTAGTGATGAGGTAGGACCGGAAATTGATCTTTTTTTAAATGAAGAATCTTTTGTTTCCGGAGGAATAACCAATGAAACTCCTATTTTAATTGCCAAATTATTTGATGAAAATGGTATCAATACTGTTGGAAACGGCATTGGACACGATTTAATGGCGATAATTGATGAAAATTCTGCTAATCCGATTGTTTTAAATGAATATTATGCTGCAGATTTGGATTCCTATCAATCTGGCAAGGTGAACTATAAATTTCCACCTTTGGAAAAAGGGCCGCATACGTTGTCCTTGAAAGTTTGGGATGTGAATAATAATTCATCTACCGGCACGCTTGATTTTATTGTGCAGGAAAAAGAAAATGTTGCGCTAGATCACGTTTTGAATTACCCAAATCCATTCACCACCCAAACTAAGTTCTTTTTTGAGCATAACCAAGTTTGTTCAGAGCTAGAAACACAAATTCAAATTTTTACCGTTTCAGGAAGATTAATTAAAACAATCAACGAAACAGTGCATACTGAAGGATTCCGTTCAGAAGGTATTTCCTGGGATGGGAAAGATGATTTTGGTGACCAATTGGCAAAAGGTGTTTATATTTATTGCTTGAATATCAAAACTCCAGATGGAGGGAAAGCAGAAAAAATTGAAAAACTAGTTTTATTGAAATAACAAAAGGATATACGTAATTCATTTATGTATATTTGTACGTTGAAAACAGAAGAAAAAAGTATGAAAAGAATTATTGTCAGTTTATTTTTGTCCTACATTCCATTGTTAACACTTGCCCAACCTACTGGCAGCGGTGTAACGGATAATGATCTGCAGTTGAATACAATAACTACAGCATTGCCGTTTATGTCCATCACGCCAGATTCTCGTGCAGGTGCTATGGGAGATGCTGGAACTGCCCTGAGTGCTAATTCTAATTCTATTTATTGGAATACTTCTATTTTAAATTTCGCGAAGGAAAAATCGGAAATTAGTGTTTCTTATACGCCTTGGTTGCGACAATTGACGAATGATATTCATTTATCCTATCTAGCTGGTTATTATAAAATAAACGAGCGAAATGCGGTTGCTGGATCTTTGCGTTATTTTAGTTTGGGTGAAATTACCTTTACAGATAATGCAGGAAATGTTATTCGCGATGACAAGCCATCCGAATTTGAAATTACAGGTGGCTATGCTTTTCGATTAAGTCAAAAATTAA
>JBIKZR010000030.1:0-10223 GCA_044354635.1 Crocinitomicaceae bacterium
AATGCGTTAATAGGCGTTGGAAATTGGTCGTATGTCAATGGTGGTTCGCGCGGAATTATCGTGTATAGAAGATCTATTGATGAATTTGTAGCTTTTGATAGACATTCACCGGCAGATGTGGCTGGAACGTGTCCACAACCATTGACTCCAGATTTGGACAACTTCTTAACCTTAAACGATTCGTGTTCTTCTGCAACATTTTCGCTGTATGACGGATCACCAATCAGTGGTTCGGATTTTGGTCTACGCTTGTATCAAACTTCCTTTGACGGCTCGAGTCTATTGCGTATTTTTAATTAAGATTATTCATTACTTTTGCAGAAAAAATTTCATGAACGACGTTAAAGTTACAATTATAGATAGAGAAAATGTAGCACATGAGCTTGTGGGTCCAACAGATATGAACATGAATATCATGGAGCTGTGCAAAGCGTATGAACTGCCTGTTTTGGGAGAATGTGGCGGAATGGCGATGTGTGCTACATGCCAGTGTTATTTGGAATCGGACACCGAATTACCAGAACAAAGCGATGCGGAACTCGACATGTTGGATCAAGCATTTTTCGTGAAGCCAACTAGCCGTTTGGGGTGTCAAATTCACATTTCTGATCAAATTGACGGGATTATTTTGCGCTTAGCGCCGGAAGCTTAATTTTGTGAATACGTAAACTTTAGAAAAAAACAGCATAAAAAAAAGAGAAAGGATAGCCTTTCTCTTTTTTTTTGTTAAAAATGTTACTTTCTAAAAAACGAAAGTTAATCCTGCGAATGCATTTATAAACGACAAGGAACGCGACCTTGAAATTTGGTACTCAAGCTTATCTGTATAACGAGAATTAGGACTTGTTTCCGGATTCATGTAAAGGTTATTTTCATTAGGTCCACCAACACTCAAGGTATATTTTACGCCATAGTTAATCATCAGATTTTTAGTTATCGGAGTACGCATATTCAAAGCATACATCAATACATATTTTTTCACTGTTTCTATTTCTTTAAAATTTATTGGATCTACTATTAAATCGTTGTCGCTATAATTTTCATAGAATACAGTTGAATTAAAATAATTATCCGTAACTCCATAAACATAATCTTTTTCTATCACATTGGAAAAAGAAACACCCAGCCCAATTTGGTGGCTTAACCCCATTGGGGATAATGCATTGGAAGTTGAAAATTCTAACTTCGGCATAATTACGGTAGTTTTAATATCCACCATTTCATGAGTAACTTCAAAATAGGAATTGCTAATCCAATTTACAGTACTATATGGATCTGGATAAACACTTGCAAAATCCTGTCCAAATTCAAAGGAAATTGCAAGGTTTCGCTTTACGGCGTAGCCAGCACTTACTCGAAAACCATAATTGAAATTATCGTTTTTTGGTAGTAATCTAGGTGCAGTGCTTGTTTCATCTACTTGGTAACCATTTCCAAGGTTAAAACCAGAGTAAAACAAAGGAACATTCCCGAGCGTTTCAACTTGTATAAATCCTTTTTTTCCAAAGAATCCGTTATCTTTTTGGGCAATTGCGGTTGAATAACAGAACGCAATTAAACTAAATAATAGTATAGTATTTTTCATCGTTTTATTTTTTTGGTTCTGTGCTTAATTTTTTGAATATATCGAACATGTGCGCACCAAGTTGTAATTTCTTTGGAGAGTCTTTGAAGTAGTAATTTACCCCATTTTCAATTGATCCGTCTTCTAAATCCAGAATCAACACACTTAATTCCGACTCGTGTCCAGTCAAAAATCCGATTGGAACATACAAGAATAGCACCGGGTAAATTAACAAGGAAGAAAAAACACCAGAGAAAGAAATATTTGGAGCGTACTCATGCTCAACAAGCGAGAACATTACTTTGCTTGTTCCATAATTGCTTTTGATCAAGTTTAAATATTGGTAATCTACCGGAAAAATATTTACTTCATCTTCTTGTGCAATTTGATTCAAAAGCGCAGTTAACATACTACGTTCGTTAAATCCTTGCGTTCCTTTTGTTGTTAAACTTCTGCTGTCAATGTTGTACGTTGTAACGCCTGCGTCGTTTGCAGCGTCTTCAATTGCCTCAGAAAAGTCAGCTTCCAGTTTTTCAGATTTAACATTGTCAATTTTTCCTTTTTTGTAGCTGTAAACCATTGGTTCAACGACAATAAATTCTTTGATTCCCAAACGGTTCACATTTTGTGCTTCTTTCTTATCGAAGGCTTTCTTTTCTTTTTTCGAAAGTGCGTCGTACGCAATTTTCTCTTTTTCTTTGTCTTCGGAGATCTTCTTGAATTTATTGTTTAAATCAATAAATTCCTGATCGGTAATAATATCTGCAATTCCATACAAATAGAATTTTGTAGAATCGAAGTTTTCCGCAATATCCGCGTTCTTTTTGTTTTTAATTCGATCGTATTTGGAATTAGATTTTATGGTTGTATCCTTTACTGCGCCTTTCAAAGAATCATTTTTCATGGCCATGAAATCAGTAGCAGCTTCTGAAAATGTCTTTTTAGAATAAATTTCCGATTTGAATTTTCCGTATTCGTTTAAGTCCTTCACAAATTTATGGAAGATTGCATTAATTTCTTCGTCTTGCGGATATGCTTTGTGAATATCATAAATCTGACGCAACGACATGGTAACCAATGCTTCTTTGGATAATTTTTTCAAGAAGAAATGCAACGTAGCGGATTCACCTTCTAATTCTGCGGTTTTATCTACTGCTTTGTTCGAAATGTTTTCCGATTTGTAGAGCATTAAATTCATCCAGATTTGCGCTTTCATTCGCTTCAGATAAATTGAATTTGGGAAATCTTTCTCTAGTAAGAAGATGGAATACATAGCATCACCATAGTTAGCATCTAGAATATCTGTTCTAACACTTTCAAATCGTGCAATGTTTCGAAGGGCAACAAATCTAGTTGCTCCTAAGAATTCTGTTTTTTTTCCCCAAGTAGAAAATCCGCCAACTTCTTTTTCTGCAGCTTCTTTTCTTTTCTTGATATTCGGGTGCGAACTATTTTCATCGTCGTAGTCTTCCACAGCCGTAATTTCGTATTTCTTCGTTGGGAAAAGACTTTTTGGAATATAAATTTTATTGGTATTAAAGTGCGTTTGTGGAAATGTAATTTCATCAAATGGCAAATACGAATACATCAACACATCAAAAGTGGAGAAAATCTCATCTTCCGAGTATCCAGCTTCGTTGTACAAGCGAATTCCAATTTTATCTGCATCAAATTCTTTTTCCTTGGAGTATTGACTTAATTTCTCAATTCTAGAATCTTGGCGGCTATTTTTTGCTTTCCAGTCAAAAGTTGCAACAACATGTTTTTCGGTATAATGTGAAATTTCATGTGCTAAAACATACGCCAGTTGTGCTTCACTCGTTAATTGTGCTATTAATCCGGTTGTAACAAATACAATTCCCTGATCGGTACTAAAAGCGTTTGAGGAGTTTGATTTGATGGTGTAAAATCGAAGTTTTGCGCGCAGTTGCCCATCGTTTTTAAGCAATTTATCTGCAATTTCGCCGATGTATGTCGATATATCATCGCCATAAACTACCAAGCCAGAATGCAGAATTTCATCGATAGCATAATTCGTTCCTTCAAAAAAGACTTTTTCCTGTCCTCTTCTTAATTCTTCCCTTCCTGTCTTAAGATCGTCTTTTAACTTGTCGTAGGTTAGTTTTGTGAAATCTTCTGGAATTTTCCCTTTTGCCAATAAAGTAGAATAATTGTTGAAATCTACTTGCGCAACGAGGGATCCTGCACTTAACAGGATAAAAGAAACCACGGTGATCGCGTTTTTAAAATACATATAATTTAGTTTAATGTAGATGGAATTTTACACACTGGTATCGGTTCCATCTTGTGTTTATTAATCGCATTGAATTTCCGATATATTTTCAATACGGCTTTTTGTCGCTCGTTTAATTCTATTTCGTCTCCAGTAAAAGTCATCGCCCATTCTAATTCGGGATAACTTGCACCAAGTTGGTCTTCATCGCTTCGGTTATCTCCCCACAGTCCGTCGGTTGGTTTGGCGCGTAAAATCTCGTCAATGATACCAATTTCTTTGGATAGAGCAATAACTTGTGATTTTGTTAAATCCGCAATTGGACTAATATCTACACCACCATCTCCATATTTGGTGTAAAATCCTACACCAAAATCTTCAATTTTATTACCTGTTCCTACAACCAGACAAGCATTTGCCTGACCAATTGCATATAATGTTGTCATGCGCAATCTTGCTCTTGAATTTGCCATGGATAATCCATGTTTAGCAGTTGTTTCCGGCACTGTTTTTTCCAATAAATCGAAAATCGGTGTCAAATCAATTTCAATTTCTTCCACATTATCGAATTTGGATTTCAAATCGGATATATGTTTTTTTGCTCTAGAATATTCAGCAGAAGATTGTCTGATGGGCATATTTACAAGCAGTGTTTTCCTGCCAGTTTGCGCGCACAATGTTGAAGTTAATGCAGAATCTATTCCACCAGAAATCCCAATTATAAAACCTTCCAAACTCGTATTGCTACAATAATCAGCAAGCCAGGATGTAATATGATCTGCTACTTTTGAATAATTCAAGGTTTTCCGAATAACATTAAAATAGAATAGAAACTTTTAATACCAATTGCTTTTGAGTAGCCTTATTGTTAAATGGTATTGTGTTTGTTGCAAATTCATCCGCATTGGTTGCGAAAAAATAGTTGTTAGCTTTATCAAGGCTTCTATTGGAGTGCAATGGTGTGAATCCATAATAAAATCCTAATTCAGCAACCAAGCAAGTTGAACCGGAAAAATTCCATTCTCCACCGCCAGTAATACCAACCGCTGATTTAAAAAAGAACATTTCACCCTTTGATTTCATGTCGATTTGCTCGGTGCTCATAACCGGTTTTGTGATATCGTTATCTGTAAAATTGAAACCTTCGTCGTTGGATGTGTTGGACAATAAAAAACTATTTCTCAAACCAAATTTCCCGAAATAACGCATATATCCAAAGAATTTTGTCCGAAAAACCATCATGGTTGGAATGCTCAGGTAAACCGCTTTTTGCTGGCGTTCGGTCATTCGAAATAGTTTGTGGGAAGAATTTGCTGCCTCAAAATCTTTTATTGGAAGAATATCTGAATCGTTGAAATAATAATAGGTCCCTAAGCCTTCGTAATTTGTGCTTTTGTATTTAAGCGTTTCAAAATCAAACTCCAATCCAGTCTGAAAACCAATTGTCTCGGTTATGTTGTAGATAATATTTGCCCCAACAGTAAGATCTGTTCCCACACCATTTGTTTCAATTCGTTTTGTACCCATTTCCTGAAAGTTCAGGCCAGCATTAAAAATCAAACCACCTTGGATTTTTTTATCGGCTGCTTCCTGTGCAAAAGAGGTAAAGATTGCTTCAAAAAGGAATACGGTAAACAATATCTTTTTCATAGTTTTTCTATTTAATTGCACAAAAAGCTGACTGATTTATGTACTTTTGAATGCAATATTAAAGAAATTTAATGACTCTTAAAAGTATTTTAACATTACTATTGGTAATATTAGTTGCAGTAAGTTGTAATCGAAATCCGCTTGACGTGGATGCTTCCAATGTAAAATTGAAAATCGGCTTTGTAAACATGGATTCTATCTTGTTTCATTCCAATTCTGCTGACTTGATAGCTGCGCACCAGGAGTTTAAAAAATCCATGCCAGAAATCTACGATTATGAGCTAGGTTATTGTCTTCACATTGGGGAGGTTGATGATACCACGTTTGTGAATAGCATGCAACTTTTTTATGCGGATCCTTATATTGCTCGTTTGGAAAAACGAATCCAAGAAAAATTTCCATCCCTTGAAAATCAAAAAAATGAAATTAAGTCAGGCTTTAAACACCTGAAATTCCATATCCCAAGCGGGAAAATCCCAGAACAGGTTGTTTTTATGAATTCGTTTTTTGCATCGAATGCCTTTAGCACGGAAAAACAAATTGGAATTGGTTTGGAACGGTATCTTGGAAAGCAGACGGATGTCATACAGGAATTGCCACCAGATCAGTTTTACGAATGGATTCGAGATGGAATGGATGCTGAATTTCTTACACGCGACGCACTTTGTTCCTGGATTATGACGCATTATGTGGATGAAGTTGATGGAAATCTAACGGAAAACATTATCCGTTGGGGGAAAATTTTATACTTGACCCAAGCTGCTTTTCCAGATGCGAGTGCAGCATGGATAATGCGCTATTCGGAGGAAAAGTACCAATGGGCAATTGACAATGAATACGAAATTTGGAAATATTTAGCCGATCAGAAAATGCTTTTCAAAATCGATGATCGCAATAAAATGAATCTGCTTAATGAAGGCCCTTACACAGTTGGATTGCCAGAAAAGGGTCCCGATCGTTTGGGGCAATTTATCGGATTTCGGATGCTTCAAAAATACATGGAAATTAAAAAAGTTTCCGTTGAACAATTAATACAAACACCGTACACAGAGATTCTTGTAGAATATCAAATCGATTAACATGGAAGATAAAGTAGTTAAGTCATCGGATATCCAGATTAAAGTTGGATTGAATGAAAATAATTTACCAATTGGGATTAAATGGTCTGCCGCGGATGGTGGCGTTGAAAATGCAGATGCTAAAGCATTCATGCTTTCTATTTGGGATCCGAAAGATAATAACACGATGAAAATTGATTTATGGACAAAGGAAATGTCCATCGAAGAAATGAAACAATTTTTCCATCAATCGCTCTTGACAATGGCCGATTCTTTTGAAAAAGCAACTGGTGAGCACTTAATCTGTGAGGATTTACGCGATTACTGTTTCCATTTTGCCGAAAAAATGCAAATCTTACCAGAAGAGAAATAATGGCTTCCGGAAATTTACGTAAAATGACTGTTTCCCAAGAAGAAACAATTCGTTACGACTTGGTTTTAGACGAAAACATTCGTGTGAACACTTTAGTTGGAAAAGTGATTTCTTTGAATTGGAACGGTATTATCACGTGCACGGCATGTCAAAAAAATACAAAGAAATCATTTGGTGATGGATTTTGTTATACGTGTTTCATTAGTGCGCCAGAAGCTACGGAATGTACTATACGACCAGAATTGTGTCGCGCGCATTTGGGAGAAGGCCGAGATCCAGAATGGGAAGAACGAAACCATAACACACCACATATTGTATATTTGGCTGCGACAGATAGTGTAAAAGTTGGCGTAACTAGGATTACTCAAATTCCAACGCGCTGGATTGACCAAGGAGCAAGTTCTGCAATCCGATTGGCAGAAACTCCGAATCGTTATGAAGCAGGAAGGCTTGAAGTTGCATTGAAGGATTTTTTTGCAGATAAAACCAATTGGCAGCGCATGTTGAAAAACGAAATAGACGAATCCATTGATTTAGTGGATGAGAAATGGAGCTTACACGATCAATTACCAGCTGATTTAACGCGATTTTTTACAGAAAACGATGAAGTGATAGCGCTAAATTATCCTGTTTTGGAATTTCCAGAAAAAGTAAAAAGTTTGAGCTTCGATAAAACAGCGCAAATTTCAGGAAAATTAATGGGAGTAAAAGGCCAGTATTTATTATTTGAAGGCGGCGAAGTTCTCAATATCCGCAAGCATACCGGTTATTTTGTGACCTTGGATGTTTTGAATTAAAATCCTCTCTTTTTTATGCCTCATCTTACTTTCCACAATTCGCCTTTTAACTTAAATTCTTAATATCTAACTTTGCTGCATGGGAAAAGACAAGATTCGCCGATTTGCTGTTATGAAAGAGTATGCTAATGTTTTTGAACCGTTAATCGGAGAAGAATATGCCATGAAAGGTAAATGGCGTAGCGATTATTTCAAAAATGAAAATCCAATTGTTTTGGAACTAGGTTGCGGAAAGGGCGAATATTCCATAGGTTTGGCCAAACATTTTCCAGCTAAAAACTTCATTGGTGCAGATATAAAAGGTGCACGCATGTATATTGGTGCAACAGAAGCTTTGGAAGAGAAAATGACGAATGTTGCGTTTTTGCGCACAAAAATCGACTTTATTAACCAGTGTTTTGCGGAAGGTGAAGTGGATGAAATCTGGTTGACTTTTTCCGATCCTCAGCCCAATAAACCTAACAAACGCTTATCTTCAGCACCTTTTATGGATCGGTATCGGAAATTATTGAAACCAGGAGGTTTGGTGCACATGAAAACCGATTCGGATTTATTATTTCAATTCACAGAAGAAGAAATAAAACAGCACAAATACGAATTACTCGAACTCAGCTGGGATCTTTATGGTGAATTACCGGAGAATATCGATCCACAATTACGCGAAATTTTCCATATTAAAACGCATTACGAAAAGCTATTTACCGCTAAAGGAAGTGTGATTAAATATGCAAAATTTAAAATCAACTGACAGATATTGTTCAACCGCAAATCCCGGATTCCGCAGGCACTATCGACTGCAAGGAGATAATTCCAAATTCCGAATTCCCCCTACGCTACGCGTAATTTTGCCATTTTCGACTTCATGAATTGAGCTTCAGCATAATCTAATGTCACCCTATATTTGGTTTCATTTTTAGATGGTAACTCGTACATTGCGTCATTTAAAATTGCTTCACAGATTGAACGTAATCCACGCGCTCCGAGTTTGAATTCAATTGCTTTCGTAACAATAAAATCAAGCACATCGGCATCAAACGTTAGTTTCACGCCATCAATTTCAAATAAACGCAAGTATTGTTTTACTAGTGCGTTTTTTGGTTCGGTTAGAATACGTTTTAAACTTGCTGCATCTAAAGGCTCTAGATACGTTAATACAGGGAAACGGCCGATTAATTCAGGAATTAATCCGAAGGTTTTAATATCTGTAGGATTGATGTATTTCAGCAAAACTTCGCTATCAATGCGTTCCGTTTCCGAAGAAGTAAAACCAATTGTTTGTCGGTTCACGCGGTTTGCAATAATGCGTTCAATTCCGTCAAAAGCACCTCCGCAGACGAATAAAATATTTTTAGTGTCAATCTGGATCATTTTCTGCTCCGGATGTTTTCTTCCCCCTTGCGGTGGAACATTTACGATGGAACCTTCCAGTAATTTTAACAATGCTTGTTGAACGCCTTCTCCGGACACATCGCGTGTAATGGAAGGATTGTCACTTTTTCGAGCAATTTTATCTATTTCATCGATGAAAACAATACCATGTTGTGCGGCATTTACATTGTAGTCCGCAGCCTGCAATAAACGAGAAAGAATACTTTCCACATCTTCTCCAACATATCCAGCCTCGGTAAGAACAGTGGCATCTGCGATACAGAATGGAACATTTAACATTTTAGCAATTGTTTTCGCTAAAAGCGTTTTTCCAGTACCAGTTCGTCCGACTAATATGACGTTGGATTTCTCAATTTCCACTTCGTCTTTGGATGGTGGCTGGTTCAATCGTTTGTAATGGTTGTAAACGCCAACAGAAAGCACTTTTTTAGCATCTTCCTGACCAATAACGTATTCGTCGAGTTTCCCTTTTATCTCCGCTGGCTTCAATACATTTACAATTTCAGAAGTAGGTTTTGTTTTATCACCAAGATCTTCTTCTTTAATTATAGAATGCGCTTGTTGCACACAACTTTCACAAATATGTCCGGAAACACCTGCGATTAATATTCCTACCTCACTGCGAGATCTACCACAAAACGAACAACCGCCTTCTTTCTTTGCCATGTTTATTGTTGAAAAAAAAGCCATCCGTAAACAAACGGATGGTCTCTTTGATAGTTATGTAAAATTAGTTTATTTTAGCTTATTTTGGATTACGAAGTAAAATTTCGTCAACCATTCCATACGCTTTTGCCTCTTCGGATGTCATCCAATAATCGCGATCAGAATCCGCCCATACTTTCTCATATGTTTGGTGCGAATGGAAAGCAATAATATCGTATAATTCCTTTTTCAATTTTTGAATTTCACGCGCGGTGATTTCAATATCTGATGCTTGACCTTGCGCTCCACCAAGTGGTTGGTGAATCATTACACGCGCATGTTTCAAAGCGGAACGTTTTCCTTCTGCACCAGCACACATTAAAACAGCGCCCATTGAAGCCGCCATTCCAGTACAAATAGTTGCAACATCCGGCTTGATGTATTGCATCGTATCGTAAATACCTAAACCTGCATACACAGAACCTCCAGGAGAATTCAAATAGATTTGAATATC
>JBIKZR010000029.1:0-10223 GCA_044354635.1 Crocinitomicaceae bacterium
AGTTGAGTCTTGTGTTGTTAAAAGTGAAATTAACCCTGCTTTTTTTAAAGATTCAACATCAGAAATACCTTTGTTTTTCGCAAGTTCGCGCAGCTCAGAAAGTTTTTTACCTTCTAATTCTTTTTTATCCATAAAATACGTTAAAAGTGCAATAATTTTTTTTGGGATGTATCAAATTGTTTCGATTGTGGCAGGAACGCATTCAAATTCCTTTTTGATGGTGCAATATTACAAATAAAGTTACATTAAACAATATTTAACAAAGAAAAAAAAGATTTTTTTATGGGTAAATTGAATATGTGGATGACGGATTGAGAGTCTTGGTATCGAACAAAAATTAATTATTATATTCACCACATGAAAATATTCAAATCATTATACACAGTTTTTTGGTACGTTGTGGCATTTGTGCACATCGGATTAGTGTTTTTTATCGAAAGCAATTTACCTGGATTTGATCCAACCGCATTCAAAATCATTCGGTATCTTCTGATTACGTTTTTATTCCTTGTTGCTTTCAAACGAAAAAAACTTTCTTTATGGATTTTCTCATCGATGATTCTAGGCGTGGAAGTAGGGATGGATTTTCCAGCTTTCTCTCTGGAAATGGAACGTTTTGGGAAGATATTTCTCCGTTTGATTAAAACACTTGTCGCGCCATTAATTTTTGCAACGCTGGTAATTGGAATTGCCGGACATAGTAATTTAAAACAAGTTGGACGGATTGGCTTAAAAAGTATTCTTTATTTTGAAATCGTAACGACTTTTGCTTTGTTTATTGGTTTGGCATCTATAAATATATCCCAAGCCGGCGTTGGTGTGAAAGTTGAAGCTCGCTCGCAGGATATGGAAAAATCTGCCGAATTAATGAAACAAAAGGAAGAACCAAAAGATCATTTTGTTGAAATATTCCCAGAAAACATCGCCAAATCAATTGCTGAAAATCAAGTGCTGCAAGTAGTTGTTTTCTCGATTCTCTTTGCAATGGGCGTTGCAATGCTGAAAAATGCAAAACACAAAGAAGTAATGTTAAGTTTTAGTGAAAGTTTGGCGGAGGTAATGTTCAAGTTTACGGATCTTGTAATGTATGTAGCTCCAGTTGCTGTTTTTGGCGCTCTAGCGAGCACGGTTGCAAAATCTGGTGTTGGAATTTTATATAATCTGATGCAACTAGTTGGCACGTTATATATCGCTTTAATTGTTTTTATTCTGTTGATTTTATTACCAATTGCTTTACTGGCAAAAATCCCAATTAAAAAGTTTCTTCTAGCCATTGCGGAACCTGTATCTATTGCTTTTGCAACCGCTAGTAGTGAAGCGGCATTGCCGAAAGCTTTGGAAAATATGGAAAATTTTGGTGTTCCGAAGAAAATTGTTGGTTTTGTTATTCCAACCGGTTATAGTTTTAATCTGGATGGAACAACTCTTTATTTGTCGCTTGCTTCTGTTTTCTTAGCTCAAATGGCAGGAATCAATTTATCCATCGGGGAACAAATTAGTATATGCCTCGTTTTGATGTTAACAAGTAAAGGCGTTGCTGGTGTTCGAGGTGCATCTTTTGTAATTCTAGCAGGTACGGTTGTTACAATTGGCGTCGAACCGGAACAAGCAAGTGTGATTCTAGCTGTAGATGCTTTGATGGATATGGGAAGAACTTCCGTAAATGTTCTCGGAAATTGCCTAGCTTCAGCTGTTATAGCGCGTAGCGAGAACGAACTTTTTGTAAAAGAGAAAGATTTATTTATTGGTTAAGTTTTACTTTCAAAAAGTTCCCAGTTGAATTATCGGGTAATTTCACCAAATCTTCTGGTGTACCTGTAAATAAGATATTCCCACCATTTTTTCCGCCTTCCGGACCGATATCAATTATCCAATCGGCACATTTGATCACTTCTGTATTGTGTTCAATCACTATGATGGAATGTCCAGCATCAATCAAGGAATTAAAGGCAATTATCAATTTGTCGATATCGTGAAAATGCAATCCAGTTGTCGGTTCGTCAAAGATAAATAGGGTAGAAGGTGCATTTGTTCCCTTCGCTAAAAAGGATGCTAATTTAATGCGCTGCGCTTCACCACCGCTTAATGTACTCGAAGCTTGACCAACTTTTAGATAGCCCAAACCAACATTTACAAGCGGTTGAATTTTCTCCACAATTTTTGCTTCTAGCTTATCTATTCCTGCCTTGAAAAATTCTAAAGCTGCTGCAATATCCAAATCTAGGAGGTCTGCGATGTTTAATCCGCGGTATTCAATTTCCAGTGTTTCTTGTTTGTAGCGCTTTCCCTGACACGTATCGCACGTCAAGTGCACATCCGCCATAAATTGCATTCCAACCGTTATTTCACCTTCTCCTTCACACATTTCACAGCGTCCACCTTCCACATTAAAAGAGAAAAACCCTGGTTTGTAGCCACGCATTTTTGCAAGTGGTTGTTTCGCAAATAACTCTCGGATATCGTCAAATGCTTTTACGTAGGTAATTGGATTGCTTCGCGAAGATTTTCCGATTGGATTTTGATCCACAAATTCAACTGCTTTGATCTGCTTAAAGTCGCCAGTCATTTCTCCAAATTCTCCAATTGAATCGCCAAAAATCCCCAATTCCTTCTTTACAGCTGGATAAACAATTTCCTTAATTAAAGTTGATTTCCCCGAACCGCTTACTCCAGTGATACACACAAGACTATTCAGGGGAATGGCAACTTCAATATTTTTTAAATTATATTGTCGCGCGCCAGAAATATGCAGTTGATTTAAAGAAGTTCGACGCTTTTTTGGAACGGGAATAACTTTTCTTCCAGTTAAATAATCTGCTGTCAAACTGTTTTTCGCACGCATCAATTCCGAATGTTTCCCCTGAAAAACGAGTTCTCCGCCATACATTCCTGCCATGGGACCTATGTCAATTATTTCATCGGCTGCAAGCATCATTTCCTCTTCGTGTTCGACAACGATTACCGTGTTTCCTAAATCGCGTAAATCGTGTAGCACTTTTATCAATCGCTTGGTGTCTTTCGGATGCAAACCAATGGAAGGCTCATCCAAAATATACATGGAGCCAACCAAACTACTTCCCATGGATGTTGCCAGATTTATCCGCTGCGATTCTCCACCAGATAACGAATTGGATTGTCTGTTCAACGTTAAATAACCCAAACCTACATCTTTCAGAAAGCTCAAACGACTTGTGATTTCCGGTAAAATTCTTTTTGAAACCTGCTGGTCATAAGCATCTAACTGCAGTTCAGAGAAAAAAGCATGGCTTTCCTCTATTGGCATAAGTACAATTTCTGTGATGGAATGGTTGGCAATTTTCACATAATTTGCGTCTTTCCGCAAGCGCGTTCCTTTACAATCTATACAGGCAGTTTTTCCTCTGTAGCGAGAAAGCATAACGCGGTATTGGATTTTATAGGTTTGACTTTCTACAAATTTAAAAAATGCATTTAATCCGGTAAAATGTTTGTTTCCTGTCCACAATAAATCGTATTCTTTAGCTGTTAATTCACTTATTGGTCGGTGAATGGGGAAATCAAATTTCTTGGCGTTATAAATGAGTTCATTTAAATATTCTCCCATCGATTCGCCTTTCCACGCGGCAATTGCGCCTTCAAATACACTGAGATTTTTGTTTGGAAAGACAAGGTTTGGATCAATTCCAATTACTTGTCCGTAACCTTCACACGTTTTACACGCACCAAATGGATTATTGAATGTGAAAAAATGTTCGTTTGGTTCTTGAAATTCCATTCCATCCAGTTCAAAACGATTCGAAAAGGGTTTTTTCTCGAAATTTTCAGCTAAAATTATAGCACAATCGCCATTTCCTTCTACAAAAGCTAAATTAATAGAATCCGCATAGCGCGCTTCATTTTCTTCCGTGAAAAGCAAAGCAATTCGATCTACAACCAGCAAGGCGGTTTCGATATTTGCATGCGTTTCAGTTATGCAATCCTCTAAGTCCAGCATTTCGTTTCCCAACAATAACCGGGTAAAACCTTGCTTTTTCAATATGTCTAACGCACGCGCAGCACCGTATTTATCGATGTTGTAAACGATTGGATTTACAATAAACGCCTTTGTTCCTTCTTCCAGCGATTTCAAATAATTCACCACATCCGTTACCGTATGTTTTTTTACTTCTTTTCCGGAAATCGGTGAAATTGTCTTGCCAATTCGTGCGAATGCAATTTTTAAATAGTCGTATATTTCTGTTGTTGTGCCAACAGTAGAGCGTGGATTATTTGAAATTACTTTTTGTTCAATTGCGATGGCAGGTGAAATTCCTTTGATATAATCGGTTTCCGGTTTGTTCAATTTACCAAGAAATTGGCGTGCGTAGGAAGATAAACTTTCAATGTAACGGCGCTGTCCTTCCGCAAAAAGCGTATCAAAAGCCAAAGACGATTTTCCAGAACCAGAGAGCCCAGTGATAACTGTCATTTTTCCATGCGGAATTTTCACGTCCAAGTTTTTTAGGTTGTGAACGCGCGCACCTTTTATTTCAATAAATTTTTGTTTGGACATAGGAATTTCAATCTGTTCAAAGATAAAAACAGTTTCGGGAAAGACTTGTTCAAAACGAATGAAATTAGAAAAAAAGGCTAATTTATTTGGTTAGTATAGAATATTGTTTAATTTAGCAATTATTAACTCTAAAAAACACGGTTGCCTATAGCATAAATTTACTCTTAAAAGTTAAAAAGTACAAACTATTAATGGAGTAATTATGGCTATGAAGCAGTTGGACGACCGTGACCTTATCACAGAATATATTGGTGGGAATGAAAAAGCCTTTGAGGTTTTACTAGCACGTCACAAAGATAAAATCTATCGGTTTATTTACATGAAATTGCGCAACCAAGAGTTGTCAAACGATGTTTTTCAGGAAACTTTTGTGAAAATTATCAAAACGTTGAAGGTTGGTTCCTACAATGAAGAAGGTAAATTTCTTCCATGGGCTATGCGTATTGCGCACAATTTGGTGATTGATCATTTCCGAAAAGCTTCTAAAGTGCGCATGATTTCTGAATCTTCCTCTAATTACGATGATTTCAATATTTTTAGTACGCTTTCTCAAACGGATAAAAACATGGAGCAATCTATGTCACACGAAGAGCTGGAAAAGCAAATGGTAGAATTAATAGATTATTTACCGGAAACACAACGTGCAATTTTAAAAATGCGTATTTTTCAAGATATGTCTTTCAAAGATATTGCAGAATCCGAAGATATCAGTATAAATACTGCACTCGGTAGAATGCGTTACGCCTTGATCAATTTGCGTAAAATGATTGATAAACACCAATTGGTTGTTAATTTATAAGTTGAGATGAGAATTCTTGTTTTTTTAGTTGCGCTTACCGTCTTGTTTTCATGCGAAAAAGATCGCTCGTGTCCAGATTCCGTAGATGTAAAACTACGTAACTTGACCGGATTGGACGGCTGCGGTTGGGTTTTTGAATTAAACGACGGTGCAATATTAGAACCAGTGAATTTGTCGGATTTTGAACTGGATTTGGTCGAAGGGAAATGCTTCTCCATTAAATACGAAGACGCTGAAGCGTTTAGCATCTGCATGGTTGGAAAAACCGTTTCGATCACGTGTGTGGTGGAAAAATAAAGTCCTTAACAATTTCAGTGGAAATTTTTGATTTGAAAAACCACTAAAATTGCATGTGTCTTTCCTTCTTTTCTAAGTAAATATCGGCGATTGTCACCAAAATTCCGGTTTCTTCCACATTTCCAAACTCAGGATTAACTGCCGTTCCGAAAGTTTTCATAGTTGGGGAAAGACTCATGTATATATTTACTAACGGTGGAATAAATTCGCCTTTATCCCGAACTGCGCTATTCAGCACTTTGAAACCATCTTTGAAATCCAATCCTTCCAGTTGACTAGTAACGTAATTTCGATCGTAATCTTGAATTAAAGGGTGAAATGGTTTCATCAAGTTTTCGGTATCCGGAAAATAATGGTGCATAAAGTGCAATAGAAAATCACGGCTTGGCGTATTGTAATTCGGATACATCGTCACCTTCCCGAAAAAATACTTTATTTCAGGATTCAAAACGGTTAATGCGCCCAAACCATCCCAAATATTATCCAAGGCAAATAGTCCTTTTCTTGGATTATTAGCCGGCTGAAAATTTGGTTGTACCCAGCTTCTTCCCAGTTCAATCGTATCTGGAAGATATTCTTTTATGAATAAATCTGAAAAGTCAAAATAGTGAATAGTGGAAAGGTGAATTTCACCTGTAACCGAATCTATCGCATCCACACATTTTATAAAACGGTAACCACCAACAATTTCTTCGTCTTCCGGCGACCAAACAATCAGTTGGTCGTAGCAGAAATCGCTCGTGTCAAATTCATCTAAATCCACCGATTGACCAGTTCCACCGCCTGAAGCACGAAAAGTTACTTCGCGTAGTCGACCAATTTCTAGTAATACATTTGGAGCCGTATGTTGGTTGATAATATAAATTTCGTTGGATCCTTTTCGGGTATTTCGAACAAAATATTTTGGTAAAAGTTCCGCTTTTAAAATTTCTCTATCAATCGGATCAATGGTATTTTCCATAGTTAATTAATTTGTAGTTGTCGATAATTCGTAAACTTTCGCTTTAATTTCTTGGGCTAGGTCTTTTTCTGATTGGTTTGAGTTCAATATCTCTGGATGAATACTTTTTCCAACAGTTAATGTTACCGTTGTTCCGCGTAATTTGAATAATTCGTGAACGAGGAAAATCATTTCAATGTTTGCCTTGATCCCAAGAAATTTTCGGAAGTTGGACAAGCGGTAAAAGAAATTCGATAATTTTCCATCGATATAAATTGGGATAATCGGCTGGTTTAGTTTTTTGGCATAGGTTACAAACGTCTTTTTCCAATCCAAATCACGCACAACGCCATGCGATTTTCTACTTACGAGTCCAGCAGGAAAAACGCACACAGCATGCGGCGATTCAAATACTTCCATGATTTGCTGTCGCGTTGATTTTTCGGTTTTGCCATGCTTGTTCACACCAACAAAAAGGTCTGCTAAGTTGGTCAAATTCATCAAAATATCATTCACGATAAATTTTAAATCTTCCCGATGTCCGCGCAATGCGGAAACAAGCGCCAAAGCATCCAATCCGCCAAAAGGATGGTTCATTACCAGAATTAAGGGTCCTTCCTTTGGAATATTTTCCAGTCCTATCAGTTTGACCTTCATGTGCAGGAATTCAGCGGATGCATCGCAAAAATCTATATTTTTTACTTCTTTCGTGCGATTTAAAAAAACATTGAGTTCCTCTTCGTGTATAATTCTTTTTAAATAACGAATAACGAATCCAGGAAGCCATTTCGCTAATCGCGGACTTTTACTCGCAATTAAGCGTTTTACATCAATAATTTTTTCTTCCTCCATGCTAGGTTACAAACATACAATATTCTACGGAAAGGAAATTTTTACACTTGCTTGTTTTATCCACAATTGCGTATGGAATTCTTGCTTAAATTTTAGAATAAGCACGTACTTCTTAGCCTAAGTTTACTTAAATTTGTAGAAATTATTACAGAAGAAGTTATGATACAATTATCTGAGCGCCTGATGGCAATGGAAGAATCTGCAACCATTGCAATGTCTAGAAAAAGTAGAGAATTAAAAGCGGAAGGAAAAGATATCATTTCGTTGAGTTTGGGAGAGCCAGATTTCTTTACACCTCAATTTATTAAGGACGCGGCGCTAGATGCTATGAATAACAACTTCACTCTGTACACGCCAGTTCCAGGTTACGATGATTTAAGAGAAAGTATTTCAGAGAAATTCAAGCGCGATAATAATTTAACGTACACGAAAGAGCAAATTGTTGTTTCAACCGGTGCAAAGCAATCGATTGCGAATGTTGTACTGAGTATAATTGGCCCTGGAGACGAAGTAATTGTTCCTGCGCCATATTGGGTTTCTTATGTTGAAATCGTAAAAGTTGCGGAGGGAACTCCTGTAATTATAAATGCTGGAATAGAAAATGACTTTAAAATAAATGGCGTACAGCTAGAAGCTGCAATTACGCCAAGAACAAAAATGATGGTTTTTTCTACGCCGTGTAACCCAACCGGCTCTGTTTATACCAAAGAAGAATTAAAGGATTTGGCAGCTGTTTTAGTGAAATATCCGCACATTGTTGTTGTTTCAGATGAGATTTACGAGCACATTAATTTCATTGGAAAACATGAAAGTTTGGCGCAATTCCCTGAAATTTACAACCAAGTTGTCACTGTAAATGGCGTTTCCAAAGCATGGGCAATGACTGGTTGGCGATTAGGATATATTGGTGCTCCAAAGTTGATTGCGGATGCATGCACAAAAGTGCAAGGCCAATTTACTTCTGGAACATGTTCCATTACACAAAAAGCTGCAATTGCTGCAATGAAAGCCGATCCAATTGTATTGAAAGATATGATTTCGGCATTCAATACTAGAAGAAAATTGGTGCTCACCGCACTTGACAAAATGGAAGGAGTACATGCAAATGTTCCGGTTGGAGCGTTGTATGTTTTTCCGGATATTTCAGCTTTCTTCGGTAAATCCTATAACGATTTTAAAATAAATAACGCCGATGATCTTTGTCTATACTTGCTTTCTGAAGCTTTGGTAGCATTGGTTACTGGCGATGCGTTTGGCGACGCTAATTGTATTCGAATTTCATATGCTGCATCGGAAGAGACACTTACGGAGGCAATGAGTCGCATAAAAACCGCACTGGAAAAATTGAATTAATGGACTTTAAAGAACTTTTTGATCGGTTTAACGGAAAACGAATTCTAGTAATTGGGGATGTTATGATCGATTCTTATCTTCGCGGAAAAGTAAATCGAGTGAGTCCGGAAGCTCCCGTTCCAATTGTTAGTTTGGAAAAAGAAGAAGATCGTCTTGGTGGCGCAGCAAATGTTGCAATAAACCTAGTTTCCATGGGCGCTAAACCTATAATTTGTTCTGTTGTTGGGGACGATGCTCAAGCTGTTTCTTTGCAAGAATTATTGAAATCTGCTGCTGTTTCTGCGGAAGGCTTGGTCTGTAGTTCCAATCGAATCACAACGGTAAAAACGCGAATTATTGGAAATAACCAGCAGTTACTGCGCATCGATTCCGAGCAAACGCATGCGATCTCGCAGGAAGAAGAACAGGCATTAATCAAGAAGATAAAAGCGTTGATTGATACTGGTGTGGATGGTATAATTTTCGAAGATTACAACAAAGGTGTTTTAACGGAAAATTGTATTTCACAGATAATAGCATACGCCAACGCAAATAAAGTTATTACCGCTGTTGACCCGAAAAAAGAGAACTTTTTAGCGTATAAGAATGTTACATTGTTCAAACCAAATTTAAAAGAGTTAAAAGAAGGGCTTGGTTTGGATTTTTCTTTTTCACAAGAGAAATCAAAATTTGAGGATGCCATTGCTTTGCTAGAAAAAGAATTAAATAATTCTATTTCGTTTGTTACGCTTTCAGAATATGGCGTTTTTATTAAAAAAGAAGCACAGCAATCCTATTTCCAAGCGCATCTGCGCAACATTTCAGATGTTAGTGGTGCAGGAGATACTGTGATTTCGGTTGCTACGCTCTGTTTGGTTGCAGGATTTTCGATTGAGTTGATTGCTCAAATTGCAAATATCGCTGGAGGTTTGGTGTGTGAGAAAAGTGGCGTTGTTTCGATTGAAAAAGAAAAATTGTTACTGGAAACGCAAAAATTAATAATTGTTTAAAACTAGTAAAAACGAAAGCTAAGTTAGCGCTAGGTTTTCAATTTTGCAGCAATAATTAAAGTTTAAAAAATAAAAAATGTCGGAAAGAAAAGTTGTTAAGCCATACGGAAATGAGGATAGAACAAAGAAGGAAGAGGTGGCGGAAATGTTTAACAATATCTCCAAAAGATATGATTTTTTGAACCACTTTTTATCGTTGGGAATTGACAAAATTTGGCGACGCAAAGCGGTAAAAGAATTGCGTGAAATTCACCCAAAACGTATTTTGGATATCGCAACTGGAACAGGTGATTTTGCACTTGCAACGTTGAAGGTTATGCCGGAAGAAGTTATCGGAATGGATATTTCGGAAGGAATGCTGGATGTTGGAAAAGTGAAGATGCGGAAGAAAAAAGTAGACCATATTGTTTCAATGCAATTGGGTGATTCCGAAAATCTGCCATTTGAAGATAATTATTTTGA
>JBIKZR010000286.1:0-3325 GCA_044354635.1 Crocinitomicaceae bacterium
AATGGAAGACTGGAAATCGATGAATTACGTACAATAGACAAGAAAAATGCGGACGGTTCAAATCGTGCGGTTGTTGTAGGGCGTTCTGCTGAGATAAAAATAACGGATGAGAAAACTGGAATTGTTGTAATGACTGCAAATATTCCTTACGGTTCTGAAATGGTTATTGAAAACAATATCAAAGTTAAGAAAGGCGATATCATCTGTAAATGGGATCCATACAATGCGGTGATTATTTCGGAAGTTTCTGGTAAGGTTGTTTTTGATAGTATTATAGAAGGTATTACTTTCCGTGAAGAAGTAGATGAGCAAACAGGATTTACGGAAAAAGTAATTACTGAATCTAGAGACAAGAAGAAAAATCCAGCGATTCATATTATTGATGCCAAAACTAAAGAAGTTTTAAGAGAATATTCATTGCCAGTTGATGCGCATATCTCTGTTGGAGAAGGCGATAAAATTGAGGCAGGTGAAATCCTAGTTAAGATTCCTAGAGTATCTGGTAGAACTGGAGATATTACAGGAGGTTTACCACGTGTTACGGAATTGTTCGAAGCACGAAATCCTTCTAATCCTGCAGTTGTTTCTGAAATTGACGGTATTGCAGAATATGGTAAAATTAAAAGAGGTAATAGAGAGATACAAATAACATCTAAAAATGGTGATGTTCGTAAATACCTAGTGCCACTTTCTAAGCATATTCTAGTTCAGGAAAATGATTTCGTGCGAGCTGGTCAGCCTTTGTCTGATGGAGCTACAACACCAAATGATATCCTTAATATCGAAGGACCGACAAAAGTGCAAGAATACATCGTTAATGAAATCCAAGAGGTTTACCGATTACAAGGGGTAAAAATCAACGATAAGCATTTCGAAGTAATTGTTCGTCAAATGATGTTGAAGGCGGAAATTATTGATGCAGGAGATACACGATTCTTGGAAGGTCAATCTGTTCATAAAGCAGATATAATGGAAGAAAACGACGCGATCTACGGAATGAAAGTTGTTGTGGATGCAGGCGAGTCTTCTTCATTAAAAGCTGGACAAATTGTTTCTGCTCGAAGATTACGAGATGAAAATTCACAATTGAAGCGTTCTGATAAAAATCTTGTAGACGCAAGAGATGCCGTTCCTGCAACGTCAACTCCATTGCTACAAGGTATTACACGTGCTTCTCTGCAAACGCAATCGTTTATTTCTGCAGCTTCCTTCCAGGAAACGACGAAAGTATTAAATGAAGCGGCGATTTCAGGTAAAGAGGATCACTTAATGGGATTGAAAGAAAACGTTATCGTTGGACATTTAATTCCTGCAGGTACAGGTGTAAGAGATTTTCAAAATATTATTGTTGCTTCAAAAGAAGCATTAGAGGCAATAACTGAGAAATAATTAGCATACTAAAATAGAAGGAGTGACAGAAATGTTGCTCCTTTTTTTTGCTAAAATTTTAGTTACCAAGATTTAAGTACAATCGCACTAAAAGTTTTAGTAAATTCGAACTTTAAAAATGAACTCAAATGGAAAACAATAACGAGAACCAGGTAAATATCGAATTAACAGAAGACATTGCGTTAGGAATTTATTCCAATCTTGCAATAATTACACATTCTCCAGCTGAAATAGTTTGCGATTTTGTGCAATTAATGCCCGGTATGCCAAAAGGTAAAGTGCGTTCTCGTGTTATTATGACTCCTCAAAATGCCAAGAGATTTATGAAAGCGCTGATTGAAAATGTTCAAAAATATGAACAGAATTTTGGTGTGATTGATGATGCAACAAATCCAGGTATGCCTCCAATGAATTTTGGGACGCCAAGTACTATGGCTTAATTGGGAAAATTTAACTGTTTAAACGTTTATTAACTTTTAAAAATTTGTAGTTTTGACCATGCGGTTTTTAATCATTGTCTTTGCGCTTGTATTTGGTTTTTTGTCCTTTGCTCCGAATATGCAAGGTGGGCAATTTTTTAAATTCAATGAAGTAATACAACATTTTGAAGACCACCAAGAGAGTAAAGAGTCCTTTAATTCTTTTTTTTCGTTTGTTAAAAACCACTATTTTTCCAATCATGGAACAAAAGAAAATGAAAAACACCTTCCTTTTAAAACAAATATCCTAAACACCTTCGTTTTAGTTATTCATGAGGTAAAACTTGTACCCGTTCACGAAGATCCAATTGAAATAATA
Source organism: Crocinitomicaceae bacterium (assembly GCA_044354635.1). Classification (GTDB taxonomy): domain Bacteria; phylum Bacteroidota; class Bacteroidia; order Flavobacteriales_D; family Crocinitomicaceae; genus M0103. The sequence goes on from JBIKZR010000286.1 coordinate 2,188, forward strand.
GAACAATCATCTTGTTTTGGTGACCCAAATGGTCAGCTTTCCAAAACATCTATATCTATCTGGAATCCACCACAAATGGCTTAGTAAACAATTATAATGGATCAAAATGGTCTATTTTGTATTATTAAATCATTTTTTCATGCTAAATAAAATTATACATTGGTCGATCGCCAACAAGTTGATTGTTGCGATTTTGACCTTGGGATTAATCGTATGGGGCTTGTTTTCTTTAAGCAATCTTCCCATAGATGCAGTTCCGGATATCACCAATAACCAAGTGCAAATCGTAACTTCCGCGCCATCTTCTGGAGCAGAAGACATTGAACGTTTTGTTACTTTTCCGGTTGAACAAACAATGGCAACCATCCCGGGAATTGAAGAAATTCGATCTTTCAGCAGATTTGGGTTAAGTGTTGTAACAGTTGTTTTTGATGAGAGCACAGATGTTTACTGGGCACGACAGCAAGTTGCAGAACGTTTATCGGAAGCTAAAAGTCAAATTCCAGCCGGGTTTGGCGAACCTTCAATGGCACCATTAAGCACAGGATTGGGCGAAATTTACCAATACATCATTAAACCAAAAAAAGGATACGAAAATAAGTTTAATGCAACAGATCTTCGCACCATTCAAGACTGGACAATTCGTCGCCAGTTACTCGGTGTTGAGGGAATTCCAGAGGCACAAGCAATTGAAATTGTGGAAGAATTAATGAAAGATAAAATCCAAGCCCACCAGGTTTTGGTCAAGGAAGAATTGGGCATTAATTCTGAAGAATTACAAGGTTCTGCAATGGAAGCAGCACTTTCGTCGTTTTTCTTGTTCGGAATTGGAGCGGTAATCCCAGTCTTACCATTTATGTTTACAGATGGAATCCAAGCAATAGTTTTGAGTGCTGTTTTTAGTTCCATTGGCTTGTTTTTAATTGGAGCGGCAATTACCTTATTTACAGGCAAAAATGTTTGGTATTCTGGTTTTAGACAAGTGTTTTTTGGTTTGGCCGCTGCCGCAGTCACCTTTGGAATTGGTAAACTGATAGGATTTTCCCTAGCGGGATAAAAAAACAATACCAAAATCGGTGGTAATAAAAATGTAGAAATAAAAGTTTAGTATTAATCAATTTAAAATTTAAAAGTATGA
>JBIKZR010000031.1:0-10205 GCA_044354635.1 Crocinitomicaceae bacterium
TGCTTGTTGCAAATCCTGGTTGGTCATGCACCGATACTGCCTACATGGAAGTCAATATCAATAATGAATTTTCTGTTTCCTTCACGTCTGACGATTCTTTGTGTATTCTAAACAATAGTTTTGACTTTTTAGGGCAAACAGATGGCCCTGCTTCTGCTGTTTTTTCGTGGAATTTTGGACCCAATGCTTCGATTTCAAATGCAACAACATTAAGTGTAAATAACGTAAATTTCTCTTTGTCCGGAAATATTCCAGTAACCTTGTCTGGTCAATATGGCGAATGTGATGCAGCCTTCACCGACAGTATTTACATTTATCCTGAACCTATTGCTGGGATTCTACTGCCGAATGGGTTTGAATGCAATGGTTTGACCGTTGATTTTGGAAACAATTCCGTTAGCACAACCGACTATACTTGGGATTTTGGAGTAGCAGGTTTACTTTCCGATACCAGTAATCTGTTTGCGCCAACGTTTACATTTCCAGGAAGTGGTGTTTACGAAGTTACATTAATTGGCAGTTCTTCACCAAGTTGTTCCGATACGGTTTCCGCCACCATTAATTTGAATGAACTATTATCGATCTCATTTACCAATAACGATTCGCTCTGCATAACTAATAATAGCTTCAACTTTGATGGCCAAATGTCGGGACCAAGTTCTACGGAATTTCTTTGGAATTTTGGACCAAGTGCTTCCATTCCTACTTCAACGGATCTGGATGTGAATGGCGTGGTATTCAATACTTTTGGTGCTTTTCCAATTACACTAACTGCTGCTTTTGATAATTGCACTACAACCGTTAATTCGAGCATTTTTATTTTTCGGGAGCCTTCTATTGATTTCAGAGTAGAACCAGGGAATAGATGCGCACCGGCGCTAGTGCAATTTACCGATTTAAGTTTGGCAGATTCCCCCATTTTTTATATGTGGAATTTTGGAAATGGTACTATTTCGAATTTAGAAAACCCGAGTTTTTATTATACTGTCCCTGGAAATTATAGTGTGGAATTAACCATTCGAACGGATCAGGGTTGCATCGATACGCTTTCCCTTTTTCAGCAGGATTTAATTGCCATTTACCCTTCACCCGTTTCAAACTTTACCATTGATCCGAAACAAACCGATATTTGCCACGCAGATGTTACATTCACGGATCTATCGACTGGTGCAAAATCCATTTTTTATTGGTTTGACGATAGCACCTATTTTGCAAACCAAGCTTTTATTGTACATAATTACCAAACTAGCGGGTGGCACCGTCCAATGCAAATTGCAACAAATGAGTTTGGTTGCAAGGACACCAATTACCAAGAATTATACATCGAACCATTTGTAATCTACATTCCCAATACTTTTTCTCCTGATGGCGATGAATTTAATAATTGTTTCAATGCCGCTTTTGCGCTTGAAGTTTATGAGTGGGAATTTAAGATTCTGAATCGTTGGGGAGAAACACTTTTTGTCTCGTATGATCCAGAAATTGGGTGGGATGGAACGTATAACGGAAAATTAATGCAAGATGGAATTTATTCCTACATCTTACGCTATGTTTCCTGCGAAAAACAAGATGCTTGGCAACTGATAAGCGGTCACGTGAATTTGCTAAAATAAGCAAATGAAATTGCTGTTTTAAACAGTTGTATCTTTTAGAAATGATCCTTTAGAAAAATCAATATTCGAAAGTGCCGTAAGGAGATTCAATCGTCAATTTCTTTCCGTCAAATGCTTCTACGTGCCCAACAATTTGCGCAGCAATTCCAAAAGAATTTGAAATGGCAATAATCGACTCTGCAAGTTCTGGTGAAACATAAATTTCCATGCGGTGACCCATGTTAAACACCTTATACATTTCTTTCCAATCCGTAGATGATTCTTCTTGTATTAATTTGAAAAGCGGAGGAACTGGGAATAAATTATTTTTTACAACGTGCACATTGTCTACAAAATGCAACACTTTTGTTTGCGCGCCTCCTGAACAATGAACCATTCCATGAATTTCGGAACGGTGGTAATCTAGAATTTTTTTAATTACAGGAGCATACGTACGGGTAGGGGAAAGTACCAGTTTTCCCGCATCGATTGGTGAATTTTCTATTGGATCTGTTAGATTTTTTGAACCGGAATAAACCAAATCTTTCGGTACGCTTGGATCAAACGTTTCTGGAAATTCTTCCGCTAAAGAATGGTTGAACACATCGTGTCGCGCAGAAGTTAAGCCATTACTTCCCATTCCTCCATTGTAAGTTGATTCGTAGCTTGCCTGACCAAAAGAAGCCAAACCAACTACTACGTCGCCCGGCTGAATAGTATGGTTGGAAATCACATCCGCTCGTTTCATGCGACAAACTACTGTTGAATCCACGATTATAGTTCTAACCAAATCGCCAACATCTGCCGTTTCACCTCCAGTAGAATGGATGCCGATTCCTTGGTTACGAAGCGTTTCCAATAATTCTTCTGTTCCATTTATAATTGCAGAAATCACTTCTCCTGGAATCAAATTCTTGTTTCTTCCGATAGTGGAGGAAAGTAAGATTTTATCGGTTGCTCCAACACATAGCAAATCATCGATATTCATGATTAATGCATCCTGAGCTATTCCTTTCCAAACGGAAATGTCGCCCGTTTTTTTCCAATACATGTAAGCCAAAGAGGATTTTGTCCCAGCGCCATCTGCATGCATTACAATACAATAGGCATCGTCATCCGATAAATAATCTGGTACAATTTTGCAAAATGCTTGCGGGAAAAGTCCTTTGTCCACATTTTTTATTGCATTGTGCACGTCTTCTTTTCCTGCTGAAACGCCCCGAAGATTATATCTTGTATCTGCCATTATCTTGAATTAAAGTTGCAAAGATAGGAAAACGAACAGGAAAGGACAACTTGGAAATAGTATCTACTCCTTTCGAAAAAAAATCAGTGGATTAAATCCATCCTACTATAGGAAAACGCCCATTTTATTGACTGTGTAAAATCGGTAACCTACAACAGTAATAAGCCATTTTCTCTAAGAGTATCCATTTGTTTTCCGTACCAAAAAGGCTCGAAATCATCTGAATTCGAACCGTAATAATGCGCTTGTATTTCTTGAAAGGTTAAGATTTTTGCATGTGAAACGGAAATAAGTTCTAGTAAAACCTGGAGCCATTCCCCTTCCGATTTGGAAACTATAATTTGAAAGTTTGAATCGCGCGTGATAAATGTTACTACTGCATTTTCATAGGAAACGCCCTTTTTTAGTTTCGTTGCATAGTGTAAAGATGGAATTTTTCCTATCCAGACAATTTTCGTGTCTGGTGAAACAAAGGATTTTTCGTCCTCTTCTATGGCATTTTCAATGAAATCGCGTGGAATTGTAGTGCGTGGAATCTTAAATTCAAACCATTTTTGCAAAGGCAATTCAAATCCAATACCATGCATGAAATTATACAGCGATTTTTTTAAACCATAACTAAATGCCGTGTGGTCAATCCCAGTTGAATCGATATGAACGATGTCGTTATTTGCAAAAGTTCCAATTTCGGTAGTTTCTTTTGAAACACCATATTTTGCAGGTTCCAGTCCAATTGGACTATGCGCGGTCATTGCAAATTGGTGCCAAAATGCAGATTGCAACACCCCGATTTCAAATAACTGCCGCACCATTTCCAGCGAATCAACCGTTTCTTGAATTGTTTGGGTTGGAAAACCGTACATTAAATAGGCGTGAACCATTATTCCAGCGTCTGTGAAATTTCTGTTCACACGTGCAACTTGTTCCACTGTAACTCCTTTGTCAATTAATTTCAGCAAACGATCCGAAGCAACTTCGAGTCCTCCAGAAACGGCAATACAACCAGAAGCTTTCAGTAAAAGGCACAAATCACGTGTAAATTTTTTCTCAAATCGGATATTTGTCCACCAGCTTACGGTCATTTTACGCCGAATAATTTCCAAAGCCAATGCCCGCATCAAGGCAGGAGGAGCTGCTTCGTCGACGAAGTGAAAACCTGTTTGTCCGGTTTGCTGCACTAATTCTTCCATTCTATCGCAGAGTAATTTTGCAGCAATTGGCTCGTATACTTTGATGTAATCCAACGAAATATCACAAAACGTACATTTTCCCCAATAACAGCCGTGCGCCATGGTCAATTTGTTCCACCTTCCATCGCTCCACAATCGGTGCATTGGATTTACCACTTCAATGACAGAAATATACGCGTCGAGCTTTAAATCGCTGTAATCCGGCGTACCGACTTCGCTTTGTTTGTAGTCTTTTTCTTTCGAATTATTGGCATAAAATACTGCGCCATCTTTCAATAAAAAGGTTCTTTTCAAGTCGTTTTCACTGCGTTTTCCTGCGATGTGTTCCAGTAAATGTTCGATTGGCGCTTCCCCGTCATCCAAGGTTATAAAATCGAAAAATTCGAATACGCGCACATCGGAAATAGAGCGTAGTTCTGTATTTGCAAAACCGCCGCCCATGGCAATTTTAACGGAGGGAAAATGTTTTTTTATAAATTGAGCAGAACGAAAGGCTGCATATAGATTACCCGGAAAAGGAACCGTGAAAGCGACAATTTCCGGATTTATTTCTTCCATTCTTGCTTTTAAAATGGAAAGTAAAAGCGTATCTGTATAGGTTTGATTTTCGTGCAGCGCAGCATATAAAGCATCAAAACTATTGGCAGAAGTTCCTAATCGCTCTGCATAGCGACTAAATCCAAAGTGAGGATCGATTGTTTCGACAATCAAATCTGAAATATCTTCCAGAAAAAGCGTAGCAAGGTGTTTGGCTTTATCCTGAAGTCCCATAATTCCAAACGCCCAATCCAACTCTTCTAATTGATTAAACCTAGCAGCTTTTGGTAGAAAATCGTCCTGGCAAATTGTATGTGAAAGTGTTGGATTTTTTCCTTGAAGAAATAAAATTATAGGGTCAATTTTTTGAATATAATCGTCTTTCAAAGCCAAAATTCGGGTGGCATTGTCGGTTAATTCGTTTTTACATTTTGCTACTTCCGTGAACAAGTTACTTAGCCCTTTTTTTGAAAAAATAGTAAGAATCACCTCAATTCCAAGATCGGCTTGTTTTGCAGAAATACCTTTTGTGTTCAAAAATCCCTTCAAATATGCAGATGCTGGATACGGCGTATTTAATTGTGTGAATGGGGGCGTTATGATCAATAATGGATTTGTCAACTTTAAAATACGTTTTAGGTCCGTAATTATTTAAGTACAAAAATAGGATAAAAAATAAGAGTTGCACCGCATGTCAAACAAGACTAAATTCAGTATTTCAATACCCAAGAAATGCTTATCTAAAGTGAAAATGCACCGTTGAAAAATTAAAATATCCATTTTTTAAACCTTTCAGAAGTAATAAATCACTAAATTTGCATCCCGTTGTCAAAATGTATTCTTTTTATTTGGCCATTGAAGACACTGGAATTTGATAAAATTATCCCCGAAAAGTTAGTATGAAACGTATTATTGAATACAGAAAGTTGTTTGATGTCGCAAAAGATGCAGATTTGAATGAATTGAAAAATGTTTACCGTAAATTGGTAAAACAATGGCATCCAGATAAATTTCAGGAAGGTGATCCTGGAAAAGCGCAGGCGGAGAGTAAAAGTAAATTGATTATTGAAGCATATCATTTTTTGGTGAGTATCTCCCCGGAAACACATATTCAAAATAAAGAAGAATATTTGCAGACTATTGGTACTGTTGGTATCGAGGATTATTCTTATAAAAGTTTAACCTTGAAAATCACGTTCCAAAACGGAAGTGTTTACGAGTACTTTGGAGTCCCACAAGGAATTTATGCCAAATTAAATAATTCAGCTACACAAGCGCGTTTTGCCCGACGACACATCTGTAATTCATTTACGTACAGAAATGTGAGCAAATCGACTGTAGTTTAAGTTCAAATAACAAACCCATTAATTGCCATTGGTACTGGAAATAATTCATGTACCAATGGCTTTTTTTATGTCCAATTTTTCGACTTTTCGCATCTTAACCTCCCAAATTAGATTTTTTTTAGCGTGCCATTTATTTCACTGGCGGAATAATTCTGCCAATTCGCTGATTGAAGTTTATACATTTTTTCTTTTCTCGTAGTTTTATTTCAAGGAGGAATCAAAGAAAACCCGCGACTTCTTTCTAAGGAAATGTATACTAACTCAACACGTTTAAGTATGACAGCTATAGAATTTGCTTTATTTCTTGGGCAACCTAAAGGAATTGAAAATAGAAAATTAATTGCTGCCGCAAAACCGATATTGCTTTTGCCTGTTGGAAGCGCAACTGCAGAATTTCTATCCGCTGAAAACATTCGTAATGCACGTGAAATTAAACCCAAAACAGAACGCAGTGAAAAAAAACAAAACCCAAAAAAAGATGGATGGATTGAAAAAGATCACAAAAATAAAATTCCAAACCTAGATAAAAGAACACCTTTCATCCCTAATCAGAACGATTTACCTTTTTAGTTCTGACCTAAGTTGTGTTGCTTTTCAACACCGGAGCCGTGAGTCACTGTTCTGTAATTGAATGCTTTTTCAAGCATCGGGATTTAAATGGTTTCTCGCAGAGCTCGAACCCTTTAAACCCGAAATCTTAATCAGAGTGGGATGTTTTGCTTCCCACTCGATTAATGAAACTAAAGATTTTATCCTATGAATTTAGAACGTTACAAAACTGAGTTTTCTAAAAAAGCGTTGCAAGCTTGCTATTCTCAGCAAAACATTGACAAGTGCCTGGACTACGCCCAAATTTTACACGGAAATAATGTACCAGTAATTTACACGGAAGAACATTTCTCACGATTAGTAGGCTACAAAACAAGCTACCTTAATAAAGCCGCTGCTTTCACGGATTATTTTTACAGGAATTTTGAAATAGTAAAGAATAATGGATCCAAAAGAAGTATTTCCGAACCGCTTCCAAGTTTAAAGGAAATACAATACTGGATACTGCACAATATATTGCAAAAAATGGAAGTTAGTCGATTTGCAAAGGCGTATAAACGAAAAGTGAAATTAACGGAAAACGTACGATTTCATAAAAATCAAAAGAAGGTTTACGCGCTAGATGTAAAGGATTTTTTCACTTCCATCAAAGCAACGGACATCCAGCAAATTTTCCGAAAAATCGGCTACTCAGAAAGCGTATCAAATTTATTAGCAAAACTTTGCTGTAAAAATGGGAGTCTACCGCAAGGCGCTCCAACGAGTCCCTACCTCTCCAATGTTTTCTTCAAACCTTTGGATAGCATAATATCGGATTATTGTAAATTACATGCCATACGTTACACACGCTATGCCGACGATTTAAGTTTTTCAGGTGATTTTGATGAAAAGGAATTACATGTGCTCCTTGCGTATGTTCTTGAGAAATCAGGCTTGACACTTAATCGTGAAAAAACAAAATTAATGACCCAAAATACCAGACAAACAATTACAGGAGTTGTTGTGAATAATAAGCCGCAAGTAGTTTTCCACAAACGAAATGCGCTGCGAAATGCCCTGTATTATATTCAACGATTTGGACTCAATGAGCATATCCGCCACGAGAAAATAAAGCAGAAAAATTACCTCGAGCATCTTTTGGGGAAAATAAATTTTGTATTGCACATTAATCCTTCAGATGCGGAATTTTTAGAATACAAAACACTATTGATCAACTACAAAGTGCTCAATGGGGAACAAAACACTGGCGTAAAAGCAGGGTTGACTGCCCAAGTAATCTAGAAATACGTAGGAATTCCGAGTTTAAAAAACGCAAATCAACTTGCTAAAATTCAAGCGATTCTGCATCGATCATGGTTACCCATTTACCCATTTTTTTTTGGATAATTTTGAAGTGATGTGCTTCCTCTGGCGTTATTAGTGAAATTGCCTCGCCGCTCGATTCTGCTCGTCCAGTTCTACCAATCCTGTGTATATAATCTTTTGGGGAACGCGGCAATTCATAGTTGATTACATGCGGTAAAAATTCGATATCAATTCCTCTGGAAATAAGATCTGTAGCTACTAGAACACGTATGTTTCCCCGTTTGAAATTATTTAACGCTCGCGCTCTGGTTTCCTGACTTTTTTTACTGTGCATCGCCATTGCATCAATGCCATTTTTGCACAATTTCTCCGTTACCATATCTGCTTTGTGCGTCGATGAGGTAAAAACCAGCACTTGTTTCATGTTGTTGTGCTTAATCAGGTAACGCAATAATGGACCTTTTTTCTCCTCGGAAACAAAATAGCCAAGTTGGTTGATGCGCTCAAGATCTTCTGTTTCTTCCTCTATTTTTAGAACTACAGGATTTCGCAATAAAATTTCTGTAATTCCACTGATATCTTCGCTTAAGGTTGCCGAAAACAAAAGATTTTGTCGCTTTTGGGGTAAAAGTTTAAAAATTCGATCCATTTCTTCCTTGAAACCAAGATTTAGCATTTTATCTGCTTCGTCCAAAACAAGGGTTTCAATTTCAGAAAGATGTACAGCATTGGATTCCACCAATTCCAATAATCTTCCTGGTGTTGCAATTAAAATATTCACGCCCATCATCGCCTTCATTTGCGGATTGATGGAAACGCCGCCATAAACGGCCATTGTTTTTATCGGATGCTCTAACTGTGAACTGAAAAGTTGGAAAACTTCTCTGACCTGAATTGCGAGTTCACGTGTTGGAACAACAATCAATGCTTTAACATGGCGATTTTTAGTGGCGGCAACATTTTCTAAATTTACCAAAAGAGGTAAGACATAACTGGCTGTTTTCCCCGAACCTGTTTTTGCAATTCCTAAAACATCTTTTTTCTCCAAAACAGCAGGAATTACAACCTCCTGAATAGGATATGGTCGTTCGTATTTCTGAAAGGAAACTGCTTTTAATAATGCTGGGGATAATCCTAATTTTGAAAACGGCATGGCGTTATTTTAATTTGCGCAAAGGTACGGTTTTCTTTTTGGAGCGAAATCAGCTTTCTGTGCAGTTTTTAGTTGTCTTCGGTTTTTGTTTCCGATGTTTTAGTTCGTCCCAATTGCCAACTGAGTAACGCAAGTAATACTGTAATTGGTGTAAAAACAAACTTTTCAAAATTGGTGTCTGCCAGTAAATTTCCAATCGAATTTAAACCGAATAAAATGGACATTGTATAAAGCAACACACTGATTTTAACGGGATGGTTTCCAATCGTAATGATTTTAGCGCGCAGCAAACCAACCATTAACATCAAAATAGTAATGAAAAGTGAAATCCGCTCAAGTGAAATCATTTCTGAATGGTTTTTTAGTTTCCCACCCCAAACGATATCAAATGGAATTATTCCCAAAAGAACGAAACTGTGAAATACTATAATGGCTATCAATAAAAATATAAAGGTGGAGATTTGAATTTTTTCGGAATAGCGTTTTTTCATGTTTTCAAAAATTGAATCAGGTATTCTTTAAAATTTTACACGAATATAACACAAATACATAACCAATAAATTGCCTTATAAAGAATCGCTAATATACTAGTTCATTATTTCTTAACACTACTAGATAGATAGCATAGTGGGTTAAAATTGGTTGAAAGTGAACCTTCTTATCAAAATCGAATAATTGTGCAAAAAAAAAGAGCATCTGAATCAGACACTCTTTTAAAATCAGATGAGGATTGGTTGTTTAAAGGAACGTATAACGTAACCCAACATTCAATCCAATTGTCATATTGTACGTGTTTCCTCGTGGGCTACTAGCCGGACTTGGAGTTACAAAATCATATGGATTATGGATGTTTTGTTTAAAATTATCACTTTCTGCGTTTGTAAATCCTGTGTCAAAACGAATCGATCCATCCAGTGTAACTTGATCTGTTAATTTTGCCCCGATACCCGCCGAAACCATTCCGCCAAAGTCATAAGAAGCAAATGCAGCAGTGTAATTTGTTTTTATAATTTTTCTGTCGGCATCGTATAGTCTTGCATCCGTTAAAATGCTAAGTTGCGGTCCAACTTTCCCGATAAACGACATGTTATCACTAAAAGGTAAATTCAACGTAAACAAGACTGGAATTTTAAAATATTGAACGGACTTCAAGCGCTCTGTTCCTTTCCAATCGTATTTGTCTCCTTGAATAGAATAAAGGATATTCAATCCCACACCAATATTTTCTGTAATTCCATATTGCCCAGAAAATCCGAAATGCCCGTTAAATGCACTTTTTCTTTCCCA
>JBIKZR010000287.1:0-3323 GCA_044354635.1 Crocinitomicaceae bacterium
TTACCTCCCTTTGTAGTGTTAAAGAAATGCGTTTATTTTTCCGGTTCCGGCAAAACAGTTCCTCTAATAGTCAATGTTATTGGCTCAGAAACATTTGAAGTAATCGTGATTGTTTTTGTGAATTGACCAACACGTTTTGTATCGTATTTCACAGAAATTTCAGATTTTTTACCTGGCTTAATTGGCGCTTCTGGTTTGTTTGCCGTTGTGCAACCGCAGCTTGTCTGCACGCCTTGGATGATTGCCGGCGTTTTGGAATCATTTTTGAATTCAAACGAAAACAATTCTTCTGAACCATACGGAATTGCATCCCGAACGATTTCCAATTTGGTAAATGTTAGGCCTTTTTTCTTAACCGTTTCTTTCTTTGCAGAAGCTTTTTTGGTTGTTTCTTGCGCTGAAAGTTGAAATCCAAACAACAAGACCAAAGAGAATAATATAATTTTCATAGTTTTTTATTTTTTTAACAAGATTACGATAATTCCGTTTGTCGATTTAATCTTTTAACAAAAAAAAATAATTTATTTTAATTTTCTGGCTAAAACAGCACACTTATTCATCTGAAATTTCCTCGAAATAAATAGCCATAACTTCCAGAATAGAAGCAAACGTATTTTTCCGAACGCTATCCAAACCCTCCCTTTTTAACCATTTCGCTTTCGTGATTCCCTCTTCTAATTGCGGTTTAAGTGATTTCTTACCCTCGTAAAGCATAGAAAACCAGTATGTTTTTTTCAACGTTGGAACTCCTTCGTACGTGTATGTATGGTATGTAACGGCAATAATCCCGACAATTTCAGAACATTTAATTCCACATTCCTCTTCCACTTCTCGCAGCGCAGCCTCTTCTAATGATTCATCTGTCTCTTCTATTTTTCCTTTTGGAATGTCCCATAATCCATTGCGTTTTATAAAAAGAAACTCATTTTTTCGGCGAACTATTCCACCAGCAGCAGTTATTTTATCGTAATCTGAAAATAATCTCTGAATTTCCAGTTCAGGATTTTCGCAAACGATAAACATTTCCGATAGATTTTCATTCAAATGAAGAATAGGAAGAAGATCTTTCTCGATAGAAACCAATTTATCGGAAGCTATGGTAAGGCTATTGGCTGAAATATTATTTTCTTCCGCGAAAATTATCGCTCTATTTTCTATAAAAACTTTGTACATTTGTAACTATGATTTTGAACAATGATAAAGCGCTAAAAGTAGCGGAATTTTTATTACAAATTAAAGCAGTTAAACTTCAACCTAATAATCCATTCGTTTGGGCATCGGGTTGGAACTCTCCTATTTACTGTGACAATCGGATTACGCTTTCCTTTCCATCCATACGCACATTCATTCGACAAGCATATTCGGAGGCAGTTTTGGATTATTTTGGAAAACCAGATGTCATTGCAGGAGTTGCTACAGGAGGAATTGCACAAGGCGCTTTAGTAGCACAAGAATTGGGATTACCATTTATTTATATCCGGAGTTCTGCAAAAGAGCACGGAATGGGAAATCAGATTGAAGGATATTACGAGAAAGGCCAGAAAGTAGTTGTTATCGAAGACCTTATTTCCACCGGAGGAAGCAGCATAAAGGCAATTGAAGCTTTGAAAGATGCAGGAATGGATGTGAAAGGATTAATTGCCATTTTTACGTATGGGTTTAAAGTCGCTGAGGAAAATTTCACCAAAGCAAACTGTCCTTATGTTACATTGACGAATTATGATTTCATGCTGGAAGAAGCATTAAAAAAGGATTACATTACACAAAAAGATGTTAGTTCGCTTCGGGAATGGAAAAATCAACCGGAAACCTGGAAAAAATAATTAGTTGCAGCGATGAATATAGAAAGTACAAAAGTTATTGTTTCAGCGAACCAAGAGACAGTTGCCGCTTTTTTGAAAGATTCTCAAAATCTTATTCATTTGTTGCCACAAGATCAAATTGCGGATTGGAAATCAACTCCCTCGGAATGTTCTTTTAAAGTGCAGGGAGCAGTAATTATTTCTCTCATTCAGGATGGTTCAGAAGGTACATCCAAAATTTTCATGAAATCAGGAGAAAAATCGCCGTTTCCATTCAGGTTAACCCTTCATATTATTGAACAGGGAGAGCAAACAGAAGGTTTCATTGAGTTTGATGGGGAATTAAATGTTTTCTTAAAAATGATGGTTCAAAAACCATTAACTGCGCTTTTTAATTTGATGTCAGAAAATCTTAAAGCGCACTTTTCGAAATAAATCTCACCTCTTTTAGGTCATAATTAAGGAGAATAGTTTCGCCATTCACTACTTTCCGAATCGTTAGAAGACCAACTTCGCTAATTCCTTGAATAGTTCCATTAAAAATTCCATTCTCATCTTCAAACGTTGCTTCTTTTTCCAATAAATACAAGTTGTCCAAGTAAAGTGAGCGCAACAACCCTAAATCACCACTTTCTAATGGTTCCCAGTACTTATTTAGTTCAAAAATCAACTGAAAAAGAAGATCCTCAACTGCATAAAAAGCCATTTTCTCTCGCTTCACACTCGTTGCAGAAAGATCCTTAAAATCCATTTGATTCACGTTTAAACCAATTCCGAGTATGGAATGTGAAATTTGCCCATTGATAATTGCATTTTCAATTAAGATTCCGGCAATTTTCCGGTGACCAACAAATATATCATTCGGCCATTTTATTTGGGCTGAAATGCCAATTTTTCTTAAAGTTTCCAAAACTGAAACTGCCGCAAAATGGGTTAAAGCAACCTGCTGGTGTAGCGACAGATTGGCAGAGTTCAAAAAAACCGACAAAAGCATATTTTCCCCAGCGTTAGATGACCACACTGCTCCTCTCTGCCCCTTTCCAGCCGTTTGCTCATCTGCCATTATTACCGCGCCGGGAAGTATTTTACCTTGTTTAATAAGATTGGCAGTATAATTGTTCGTTGAATCTACTGTATCTAATCGGATAATTTTTTGACCTATTTGCATGATTTATTTATGCTTCTATACGTTTTTTGACTGGTTAAAATTAAAATTAAAAGTTAGATTTGTAAGGCTTAAAAAAATTGAATGTACAAAGAAAACGAAGATGTTAATTCCCAAGTCCTATGTGACACGATTGTAGAGGGAATGCAAGAGAATAAAGCGAATGATATTGTGGTATTGGACTTACGTGAAATTGCAAATACAGTTTGTGATTTTTTCGTTATCTGTAGTGGTGAATCTTCTACGCAAGTGGATGGAATTTGTAATTCTATTGCGCGCCATACCCGAAAAGAAATTCAGGAAAAACCTTGGCATATTGAAGGTAAATCCAACAGTGAATGGGTTTTGTTGGATTA
>JBIKZR010000288.1:0-3321 GCA_044354635.1 Crocinitomicaceae bacterium
GCTGCTTTGTCAACCAACGGCAGCGCTAAAATTGCATCGATGTGCTTGTGCATGTATGAATCGTCTGCACTAACTTTTCCCAAATCGTCGACTTCGGCAAAGTCAAAACCTTCATTTGCAGCAATCACCAAAACTTCTTCGCCATCTTTTCCCGAAATAAATTCCCCTTTCTCGTTCAATAATTTTAGGGCGTTCCATTGTTTTGGATTGTGACTAGCTGTTAAAATTATGCCACCGTGCGCGTTTTCCAAAGGAACAGCAATTTCGACAGTTGGTGTTGTGGAAAGTCCAAGGTTTACAACATCGATACCCAAGCCAACGAGTGTTGCAACAACAAGATCTGAAATCATTTGTCCGGAAATTCGTGCGTCGCGACCTATTACCACTTTGATTTTTTGTTGTGCATTTCTATTTTTCAGCCAAGAACCATATGCCGCAGCAAATTTTACTGCATCAATAGGTGTTAAACCTTGGTCTACTTTTCCTCCGATGGTTCCGCGGATTCCTGAAATGGATTTTATAAGTGTCATACGAGTTGGGTTTTGGGTTTACTGAAACTGCATCTAGCTGATTTCAGTGGAGTGGTTTTCTAATCTAGATTTTAGGATATTTTTTTTAATTCTGCTAAGAATGGAATTTTCCCGATTGCCCGAAACGATTATACCGCTTCGTTTTGCATAAAATCTTTTTTCATTGCAATCATTTTCATGCACGCAATAGCACATTCTATTCCTTTGTTTCCATGCTTTCCGCCAGATCTATCCATAGATTGCTGTATGTTGTTATCGGTTAACAAGCAAAATGCAACGGGCGTATTGAATTCTAGGTTTACGTCCTTAATTCCTTGTGTCGCCGCATCGCAAACAAAATCAAAATGCTTGGTTTCTCCTTGAATAACCACGCCAATTGCAATTACGCCATCTACATCGGTAAATTCGCACATGAATTGTGCACCAAGCGGCAATTCAAATGCACCGGGAACAAATCGAATCAAAATATTTTTTTCGTTTACGCCATTTTCTAGAAGCGCATCTTTTGCTCCCTTCAACAAATTCATAGTAATCGAATCATTCCATTCAGAAACAACAATGCCGACTTTAAAATCGGCACCATTAGGAACAAAGTCCTTATTGTATTCTGACAAATTGCGTAAAGCAGTAGCCATTTATTTTCTTATTATTTCGTTGTTTTTTTACTTGCAGCTCGGGCAATATATTTTTCAATTGATTTTTGAGATCCGAATCCAGAGTAATCGTCTTTGATTTTAGTGAAGCATTCTACCGCTTTTTCAAAATCTTTTAATTTTTCAGCAACCAAACCTGCTTTGAAAAGATACATTGGCGTAGTCATTTCATTTTCGTTCAATCCTGCAGCTTCTAAATATTTAGCACCTGCTTTCTCGAAATTTTTCATTTCACTGTGGCAATCTCCTTGCAAACCTACCGCCATTGCAGAAAGGTATGTGTCTTCCAAATTCACACCTTCCAATTGGGTAAGTGCTTTTTTGAATTCACCTTTCGCCATGTATTGTCGTCCTAAAACAAATTGTGCATTTTCGCCACCGATTTTACCATCAAACTTTTTTACAGCAGGTTCCAATTCTTCAATCGCAAGATCTGTTGAATCTTTTGCTGCATAATTTAAGCCCATCCAATAAGAATCTTTCGATTTATCGTTTGCAGGATTAAAAATAAACTGACGATAAACCAGAAAACCGACTACTAAAATAAGGACACCACCAATAGTATAAGTGATCAAACGCGCTTTTTTGTTTGATTCAATTTTCTTCTTTAATTCTTGTACTGAGAAATTTTCTAACATTTTATGCAATTTTAGCCTTGCAAAAATAGTTTTTTTTTTCATTTACAAAACCTAATTTTTCAACAAGAGTTTCTATTGGAAATAAATTTGCAGAAATTTTGATTAAAATCAGCCTATTAAACGTACTTTAAAGGGTTAATTTAGGCAACTATTTTCTTTTTTTTAATGCGGAGCGATTCCAAAATCACGTTGCACCCAAACAAATTGGATAAATCTTTTTTTGTGGCAAAAAATGAATTAAATTTGCTGCAATGCATTTAAAATCCATCCATCTTATTAATTTCAAAAATTACGAGGAAGCTGAAATTTCGCTTACTTCAAACATAAATTGTTTTGTCGGAAGCAATGGTTCAGGTAAAACAAACATTTTAGATGCCGTACACTACCTCAGTTTGTGTAAATCGTATATGAATGTTTTGGATCGCCAGAATATTCGATTCGACCAACAATTTTTTGCTATTCAAGGAACGTGGGAAAAAGACGAACAAGAAATTGCAATCCATTGCGCCGTAAAAAGTGGTGCTAAAAAAGTGTTTAAACGCAATAAAAAAGAATACGAGCGCCTCGCAGATCACATTGGTCAATTTCCAGCCGTTATGATTTCACCGTACGATCGGGATTTAATTTCCGAAGGAAGCGAATTGCGCAGAAAATGGATGGATGGCATAATCTCGCAGTTTGACCGACAGTATTTGGAAAGTATTCAAAAATATGGCAAGATTCTAGACCAGCGAAATGCCCTGTTGAAAAATATGCAGGAACAGCGCTTATTCGACCGCGATGCAATTGACGTATGGAACGAGCAAATGTCGGCCGTTGGAACAGAAATTCACAAGAAACGCCAGGAATTTTTAAAAGATTTCATCCCGATTTTTCAGGAACGCTACAATTTTATTGGCTTGCTTGCCGAAGAAGTGCAGTTGGAATACCGTTCACAACTGAATGAGTCTACTTTTGATGCGTTGCTGCTAGCATACGAACGAAAAGACGCTTTTACGCATTATTCCAATGCCGGAACGCACAAAGACGATTTGATTTTCACCATAAAAGGCCATCCGATTAAGAAATTTGGCTCGCAAGGTCAACAGAAATCGTTTATTATTGCATTGCGATTGGCACAATACGATTGGTTGAAAAAGCGTTTGCATGTGCAACCTGTTTTGCTCTTGGACGATATTTTTGATAAATTGGATCAGGAACGCGTTAAGAAATTGCTGCAGCTCGTTTCCAATAATTATTTTGGACAAGTACTTGTAACCGACACGGACGAATCTAGGTTGCGTGCGATTTTTCAAACTGGCGATTTTGACAGCAAACTTTTTCGCGTTGAAAATGGCGTAATCGAAGAATTACCCGAAATTTCCACCATAAAGAACTAAGATGGACGATCGAAAACGGAATTCTAATGAAACACCTTTGAGCGAAGTAATCGAAAAGTTATTGCGCGCTTACCGCCTTGATGGCAAAATGAAGGAATTGGATATTCTTGCCGCATGGCCA
>JBIKZR010000289.1:0-3320 GCA_044354635.1 Crocinitomicaceae bacterium
ATAAAACATGAGCTTACGCTGGGATAAATATATTTGGGCTGTTCGTTTGGCAAAAACGCGCTCACAGGCTTCTGAAGAATTGTCTAAAGGTCGGATTAAAATAAATGCCTCTACAACGAAGCCAGCAAGAGAACCAAAAGTTGGAGATAAAATTTCTGTTGTACACAATAGTGCCACATTTACCTATCAAGTAGTACAATTGTTGGACAAACGTGTTGGAGCGAAGTTGGTTGTGGATTATCTGCGCGATATAACACCACCTGAAGAATTAGAAAAATTGAAACTTTACCAAGCTTCACAACAAAATTACCGTCAAAATGGCAGCGGAAAACCTACCAAAAAAGACAGGAGAGAAATAGATGACTTTCTTGTGGATTGGGATTGACGAATGTATTATTTTACTTTTTCGGATTAATGTAACTTTTTAAAGCTTTTAAAGTCTAATATATAACTATAGCGCTTTTAGGCTTTCAGCTGTATTAATTTAAAAAATGGAAAACATGAAACACTTCTTTTATTTACTCTCTCTTCTATCTATTTCAAGTTTGAATGCTCAAGAAGAAATTAAAAAAGATACAACACGCATTAACATTGGCAAAGTGGAAGTTATTTTGGTTGATCACGAAACAGCTGCTCGTGAGGAAATAGATACTATTGATGCTGCTCCAACGGAGAAAGAAAAAGAATTATTTGAAGCACATTGGGCTGGGATTGATATGGGTTTCACCAGTTTAATGAACGCGTCTTTTGATAACACCTTTGCAGATTACAAGTATTGGGAAAACGATCCTGCAAAATCCATGACGTGGAACCTTAATCTTTGGGAACATAAATTCAGTTTATATAAAGAATATATTGGAATAACGACTGGTCTAGGATTCAGTTTTACACAGATTGCCTTCAAGGATAATTATATGCTGGTTGCAACTTCAGACACTTTAACGGCTGTAATTCCAACACCAACTGCAGAAACACAAGATTATACAAAGAACAAGTTAAAAGCTACTTATTTGACCGTTCCGGTATTATTTGAGTTTTGCACCAATGAAGATTCGGATAAGAGTTTTTATCTTTCCGCTGGGGTTGTTGGTGGTGTTCGGATTTCTTCCAGATACAAACGAACAATTGAAGACAATAAGAACATTCAAAAAGGAACTTATGCGTTAAGTTCGTTTAAGTTGGATGCCGCTATGCGAATGGGATACGGAAATTGGGGTGCATTTGCTACCTATTCTTTATTGCCTTTATTCGAAACATCAAAAACGACTGAAGCGTTCCCGCTAACCTTTGGTTTGTCGATGAATTTCTAGATTTTCTTTTTAAAAGGAGTCGAATACTGCTATTCGACTTTTTTTATGCGCTTTTGTTTGAGAGCGGCTGTAAAATCAATTCTATTATCGTTTACGAAGCTATTTAATTGCATTGTTTAGCGTTTGTTATAAATCCCAAGTAAAAAACACAAAACACGCTTAAAACACGAATTTATAGGCATAAAAAAAGGGTTGATGCACGCACCAACCCTTCTTAAAAAGTGAAATCTTATTTTTTCACAACGTTGAATTGAGAAGTTTGACCATTTTCAAGTGTAACGTTGAAGATGTATACCCCAGACTCTAGCGCCGAAATATTTACTTCTGTTTTTCCATTCACCAATGAAACAGGAGATTCCAAAGCTATTTTACCAGTAACATCTGTTACTTTCAATTTAGCAGAACCTTCAGCATCCATAGAAACCGTTACAACTTCCGTTGCTGGGTTTGGATACGCCATTCCTTCAATTTTAGCTACTTCATCAAGTGTCAATTCAGCCGCGCTAAATACACGTAATCCCATGGACGAAATTGCATCCGATCCAAAACCTACAGCGAAGTATGTTCCGTCGCTTTCATTTGGAGTCATTGGTTGCAAGTAGTACGATTCGTTCATCAAGTAATTTGTTTTCGTGTCGTGACCTAAATAAACATTTAAGTTAACCGTTTGAACACAAGCAAGGTATCTTTGGTTGTCTTCTAAAATCACTTGCGTATTAAATTCTCCGTAAACAGTTTCTCCTTGCAAATCACTTGGGTAGAAATAGTACCCAAACGTTACCGCATTAAGTGCCGTAAAACCAAGTGCCGCATCATCCAAATCTGTAAACACATCTTCCCATTTGTATAGGTTCAATGTCATTTCTTCTCCGGTTAATTCAACGCCCGACGCTGAAGCAGTAGAAGCAGAGAAATAAATTCCTGAAACACCAATTCTACTTGCGTTTGGATCTTTTATTACCATACACGTGCTGAATGTTGCATTGTTTGTAGATGGACGATAACCATTGTCTGTCATTGGCAATCCAGTTACTGTATCTATCATCGCGTATGTGAAAATAGTATCGTTTACAACGAAATCAGAAGAAACAGTATTGTCTGCATCATAATCATCTCCAACGCCTAAATCTAGCGAATACGTCAAGGTATAACGGCCGGGCATGTATGTTAACATAGAAAAATCTGGGAAGCTGTTTGCTCCTCCAGGGAAAAACTCAGCACTGTCTCCAGAAACAATTGCAATTGGACCTACCGTATTTGAATAAACAGTTGCGCCAGTTGGATCTGTAACCGTTGCGGTTACCGTTGCATTTGGTTGGTCATCAATTCCATAATTGAATACACGTGTACCCACTGCAAAATTGAATTCAGAACCGTTTGCAGCAAGCTGTGCAACAACACCAGATGATTTAGAAATCAAAGATGTTCCTTTTGTTAAACCACCATCGTTGTTATACAATCCCGTTTTGTTACCAAGAAACACAACTACAGGACCATTTGCCATTTGTGTAATCATAAGTGCACCAGTTGCGTTCGATACAAACGCTACAGGAATTGTAACATTTGCGCCATCTGCACCACCGCCCATTGCTATAACGCCTGGTTCGCGGTTAACGATAATAACACCTACGGCACCTGCATCTTGTGCGTTTTTAGCTTTTAAACCAAACTCACATTCGTTCCGGTAAATAACAGCGATTTTACCTGTTAAATCATTTAGTAATGCGCCACAGCCTTCTGCTGAAATAGGGTTTCCTTGTAAGTTTAAACCAGCGGAGCCATCGTCCACTATCATTAAAGTATCAACTACAAATGTTCCTGGAATAAGAAAATCAGGTGTTCCCCAGTCGCCACCCGCAGGATCCGCCCAAGTAAACTCGTAATTTCCTGCAATCCCAACAGGAGCTTGAACTGCGCAAATTACTTGTGATTGAGCCATAAATCCCGACCCAAAAACAGCAATAGTGAATAAAAGTTTTTTCATAAGTTAAAATTATTAGTGTGATTAAA
>JBIKZR010000290.1:0-3317 GCA_044354635.1 Crocinitomicaceae bacterium
AAACAGCGAACTTTTTGAGGAAAGTTTCTATTTGTTGCCTATCTTTCTAAAATAAAACCTTTTACCATGCAGAAAGTAGCAGAAGCAATCGGATATGTTTTGTACGCTGTTGCAAGCGCCGACAAGCGTATTTCCCTGGAAGAAAAGCAAGTTATTGAACTATACCTTCGTGAAAACCAAAAAATGCTAGTCCATCTGGAAGATCCTACCGGAACAAAATCCGTGGAGATTATCCTAAAAAAAATGGATTTCTTGCTCCATGAAAAAATGAAATCAGAAATGGCATTTCAAGCGTTCTCGGAACGGTATCAAGCAGACAAAAAACTTTTTTCGCCTGAAATAATACAGCTAATTATGGATCTCTGCATCAAAGCCGCGGTGGCAGTGAATCGCATGAATAAATCCGAATTGGTTGTATTGTCCCAGATTGAGTTGCTACTGAAATAGTTGTTTTTTAATTGAAAATTAAAGTAACTATTAACGTGTAAATGCATGCAAACAATATTAAATCAATGGTTTAGGGTGGAAATAACTATTCGCTAATTTGTTGCGCGTTTAATGTAGAAATTTCATTATTTTTGGTAACTTAAACTATTAACTATGTTCAGAAAAATATTTTTTTTAACAGCACTTCTAGCTGGTTCCTTTTCCTTTTCGCAAGATACAACATGGGTTCAGACATTTACCTTTGATACGATAAGTACGCGAAGAGCGAATTTCGATTTCCCACAAGAATTGAATACGAAGAGATTTGAAAAAGTACTGATGTATTATAAATTGAAATGCAGTCCATTAACACCATGGGATTCTTACGATTGTGGAGAATGGGATTATTTGACGTATACAAGAGTATTCGACCACACGGGAGTTTTTGATTCTGTGCAAGTGGATGCAAATCGTTACTTAGCAAATCTTGCTTCTCCTTTAACAATTAGTTCGAATCCACATCCGTATCTTTTTTCCGATTCGTATGTGCGTCCAGAAAATAACAGATCTGGTGAATCGCTAACAACAAGTATTTTAAATGCACCTGCTGGAACAACCGCTTTCCCGTTTGATGTAACGAACAATGGAGGTAGATTCCAAATGTTGCTAACCGCTTCCGAGCTGAGCGCAGCAGGAATTGCAGCAGGAAATATTCAGTCGTTGTCCTTGTACTTGAATTCTTTTCAAGTGAATGGCGAATTGAAATACCCTAAAATTTCCTTGAAAGCAACAAGCGACGCCTTATTGACGGCTCTCCAAACTGCTGGTTTTACAGAAGTGTACAACGCATCTCATTGGTCGGGTGGAAGCCATTCCGATTTAGTTATTGGACAAAACAATTTACTTTTCTACCAACCTTTTGCTTGGAATGGAACGGATAATATCGTGATTGAGTTTTATTTCGAAAATACGCAAGACGCTGCTAATTCTCTTTTGTTTAATGGTAAACCGAACACGCAGCAAAAAGCACTGTTTTACAATTCTATGAACGGCTGTATCGAATTCAGTGGAACAAATAGTTCTTTATTGGAACTTTCTGATTTCGATATGGGCAACGAAATGACAATTACGTTCTGGTCGAAGGGAAATGGTTCTGCCGGATTAAATACTTCGATTTTAGAGGCGTATGATATCGCTGGAAATAGAGTTGTGAATATTCACATGCCTTGGAGCGATAATACAATGTACTTCGATGCAGGACAAGGAAGTGGCTACGATAGAATTTCAAAGCCAATGACGAGCACAGAAATTGACAATGAATGGAACCATTGGGCATTTGTTAAAAAACAAGGAACAGGTGAAATGTTTGTATACAAAAACGGCGTTCTTTGGCATTCAGGAACAAATAAAAACTTGCCAATAGGTTATATTCACCGATTTGTTTTAGGTGCAAACATGAGTTTAGGAAATAACTGGAAAGGTAAAATCGACGATTTCCAAGTGTACGACATCGCATTGGACGCTGCAACTATTCAATCGTGGATGACGCAGAAACCAACTGCAGCGCATCCAAACTGGACAGATCTTTTAGTTTTCTATGATTTCGACAATAAAGCTTGGGCGGAAGATCTTTCCCAAAACGATAACTTGTTGATGCCGTCCGCACTTGGAATGTTCAACTTTGACGAATATCCAAAAACGGGTGTTGCGATGCCATCCAAAATTCCAACCATTGGTTTGGGTCAAGGAACAGTTGCCGGAGCGTTGCAAATTACGGATGAAACAGAAAATCGTTTGAAGGAACCGACAATTGTTTTTGAATTACAAGCTTTGCCAAACCATTTTGATATTATCTCAAGCAATGTTGTAATCTTAGCAGGAAACGAAACCGTTTACGGAGCTACAAATCAGGTGATTTCGCAAACGCCATTCATAGGTGCAGATTTGATAACCAACGAAACAATAACGTATTTTAAACCACCTTACGAGATTGTTAAGGATGTTGAAATTGCACGTTACATAACGCCTTATGGTATTCAATTTGATTTAGGTCCAAATGGTTTTTCATGGATTTACGATGTAACGGATTACCAACATTATTTAAAAAATACGGTTGATTTAGCAGCGCATAATACACAAGAATTGATCGACCTTCGTTTTGCATTTATCGAAGGAATTCCTCCAAGAGACGTTCAAAAGAGAGAGCCAATCTGGAGCGATTTCAGAAGTTACCAATATGCTTCCATGGACAACAATTCCGTGTTAACGGAAGTTCCAGTAGTTTTATCTGATTCAGCGGAAATGTTTAAAATTAAAACACGTTTCTCCGGACACGGACAAGTTGGAAATGGTGCTTGTTGCGAATGGGCGCCAAAGGATCATAGACTATCTATTAATAGCGTGCCACGTTTTAACTGGAATATTTGGGAAGAAACGGCGTGTGGTGATAATCCAAATATCTCTCAAGGCGGAACATGGCCTTACGCAAGAGAAGGATGGTGTCCAGGCGATATGGTTCGTGAATACGATCATGAAATGACGCCGTTTGTGAGCGCTGGAGATACTGTTCTGATTGATTACGATATTACTGATGTTCCGGCAAACGACCTTGGACAAGGAAGTGGAAACTATATCGTTGCAATGGATTTAATTTCCTATTCTGCACCAAATTTCCAAAATGATGCTGCAGTAGTTGATATCTTGAACCCAAATAATTGGGAATATTACGGAAAATGGAATCCTTCTTGTTCTAACCCACGTGTTATTTTACAAAATACAGGAGCTCAAGCGCTTACAAGTTGTAAAATTCGCTGCTGGATCAGTTATGGCGATTGGTTGGAATACGAATGGACTGGAAACTTAGGTTTTCTAGAAAAAGAAATTGTTGAAAT
>JBIKZR010000291.1:0-3313 GCA_044354635.1 Crocinitomicaceae bacterium
AGCAGCCTTGGACAGAATAAAATAGCCATGTGCAACGCGGCGTTCAAAGATTGTTCCTTCCAAAGAAGTAGCATCCATGTGTGCGTAGAAATTATCACCTGAAACATTCGCAAAGTTCACGATATCGGCATCTGTAACCGTGTGTTTATGTGTAAAAACAGTTTCACCGACAACCAACTCTTCAAAATGTTGTCGGAACACGTGAGGATTAGCTTCCGGCATTTTTGCACCAACCTGAAATTGCTGCGTAATCCGAGTAATCGTCGTTGGATGTCCCTGAATTGCTGTTCGTTGTAAATAATGTAAAACACCGCGTTTTCCGCCCATTTCTTCGCCGCCACCCGCGCGACCCGGACCTCCATGCGTCAATAACGGCATTGGGGAACCGTGACCGGTAGATTCTTTTGCGCAATCTTTATTCAACACTAGAATTCGACCATGCATACTTGCTGCGCCGATTACATATTCCATTGCTTCTTGATCATCCGGCGTTACGATGGAAGAAACGAGCGAACCTTTGCCCATTTTTGCCAATTCAATAGCTTCTTCCAATGTTTTATACGGCATAACTGTCGCAACGGGTCCAAAAGCTTCTATTTCGTGAACATCTGTATTATTGAACGGATCGTTGTTACTAAATAGAATTGGCGAGAAAAATGCACCTTTATTTTTATCTGCTCCTACAACTTCAAAATCGTCTAGTGAACCAAAAACTATTTTCTGCGACTTCGCTAATTGTTCCACACTTGCGCGCACACTTTCTACTTGTCCGCGCGTTGCAAGAGACCCCATTCTTACACCTTCCATGCTTGGATTACCAATTACAGTGGTCGCAAGACGAGCAGCAATCGCTTTTTCTACCTCATCGGTCAAATTTTCCGGTACAATTATTCTTCGAACAGCCGTACATTTCTGTCCTGCTTTCACGGTAATTTCCTTTGCCGCTTCTTTTATAAATAAATTAAATTCTTCCGTTCCAGGAACCGCTTTTTCACCCAAAATAGTGGCATTAAGAGAATCTGCTTCCAAATTGAACATGACGTTATTTTGAACAATCTGAGGAGACGATTTTAAGAGTAAACCAGTAGAAGCGCTTCCGGTAAATGTTACCATGTCTTCAGATGAAACGCTATCGAGAATCCCTCGTGCTGACCCACAAACCAATTGCAATGCGCCTTCAGGGAGAATTTTTGATGCTATGATATCGTGTACCATAACTTCCGTTAAATAGCAAGTTGCACCGGATGGTTTTACGATTGCAGAAACACCAGCCATCAAATTGACTGCGATTTTTTCCAACATTCCCCAAATTGGAAAGTTAAATGCATTGATATGGATTACCACTCCTTCTCTAGGAACCATAATGTGGTGACCGATAAACGAACCGTTTTTTGATAACGGAGCAGCCACACCGTCCACATAATAAGGAAGATCTGGAAATTGGCGGCGTAGAGAAGCATTTGCAAATAAATTTCCGATTCCACCTTCAATATCGATCCAAGAATCGATGCGCGTTGCACCAGTCCACGAACTCACTTCGTAATATCTTTCTTTTTTAGTCATTAGATGCAAGGCTAGTGCTTTTAACATTCTTCCTCTTTCCTGAAAACTCATTTTACGTAGTAGGTGTCCGCCAGTTTTACGACCATATTCCAACATTGCTGCATAATCCAAACCTATACTGGAAGCTTCACCAATTTTTTCACCTGTAATCGCGTTAAAGAGATTGGTTTCTGTCCCTTCACCATCGAACCATTTTCCTAACGCATAACTTTGATACCGTTGCATACTTTTAATTTAGAACTTTAAAATTAATGATTCCTAGAGCATAATTGCAGAAGAATTATAAATGATTTTTATTTTTTTTATCGATGTTTTCATATTATTTATCGATAATTTAATTACCTTTGTAGAATAAATGGTGATTTTTTCTTTCAAACTGAGTCTCCTACCTGATTTACAAACCTATTTTTTTGTTTCATTGGGCAAGTACTTATTGTTTCAATGATTACTAGTTGTCCATTATTAGAAGCCATTTAAATTTACAATTGTATATTATAATCTTCTTAAAAATCAAACAAATTCAAATTGGTTTTCGTTTTCTGAAACGAAGTCTAATATTTCTTTTATCTCCTTTAAATCAAAAGAAGTCACTAATTTCATTCGGTATTCTTTAAAGTGTGCAATCCCTTTAAAATAGTTCGTGTAATGGCGTTTCATTTCAGCAATACCTAAGGTTTCCCCTTTCCATTTTACGCTCATTTCCAAGTGTTGAATAGCAGCTTCCACGCGCTCTTTGACACCAGGAGAAGGTAAATGTTCGCCAGTAGCCATAAAATGTTTTACTTCCTTAAAAATCCATGGATAACCGATACTTGCTCTTCCAATCATGATTCCATCAACACCATATCGATTTTTATATTCCACCGCTTTTTCCGGCGTATCGATATCGCCATTTCCAAAAATTGGAATACGCATGCGTGGATTATTTTTCACTTCGCCAATTAAAGTCCAATCTGCATCTCCTTTATACAATTGTACGCGCGTTCTACCATGAATAGAAATAGCTTCCACACCAACATCTTGAAGTTTTTCCGAAGTACTGACAACAAATTTTGATTCATTATCCCAGCCTAAACGGGTTTTGACGGTTACCGGTAAATTCGTTTCTTTTACAATTGCATCCGTCATCCGAATGAGCTTTGGAATATCTTGCAGCATTCCTGCTCCAGCACCTTTGCAGGTAACCTTTTTCACTGGGCAACCGAAATTAATATCGATGATATCGGGGTTTGTTTTTTCAATTATTCGTGTTGCTTCCCGCATGCTTTCAATGTCGTATCCGAATATTTGAATACCCACCGGGCGCTCGTATTCGTAAATATCCATTTTCTGCACACTTTTCGCTGCATCTCGAATCAATCCTTCGGAGGAAATAAATTCCGTGTACATCAAATCTGCACCGTGTTTTTTGCAAAGTGCTCGAAAAGGCGGATCGCTTACGTCCTCCATTGGAGCAAGTAGCAGTGGAAATTCGCCTAATTCTATGTCACGGATTTTTACCATTTTTAGAAATGCTTAATTCAAATTTTAATTATCAGTCGAAAAACTTTCAAAAATTCATTAACTTTCAAAATCTAAGTATCAAAAAATGTGAAATAGCTTTGAAGCAAGATAAATAGCGGGGATTTTATTTCTTCACATACTGCGTTAGAATCACAATGGATTGTCCTTCGATTTTTCCTTCGATTTGTTCTGCGTTATCGTGCACTAATCGAATATTACGAACTGCAGTTCCACGTTTTGCAGAAAA